>JAFGGQ010000152.1 GCA_016930435.1 bacterium | reverse complement strand
TTACTGTAATGATATAGTCAAGTAGATTAAATATAGACAGTTTAAGTCTTCCGGGGAATACCTTAATTTTTTTGTGGGTAACCGGTTATCAGGATATCATTTCCGATCTTTTTCAATTTTTCAATGTTCAATTGGATTGAATCGGTTATTTTCTGAATGGATAAATTCTGGAATGAGGAGGTTCCCTTCCCGAAGATTTTATTAGCTATTATTATATAATATTTGTCAACAATATTTTCTTGGATTGCCCAGGACAGGGTTTGCGCTCCGCCCTCGATTAGGAGGCTTGCAATGTTTTTCTGCCCCAGTATCCTGAGGATGAGGTCGCCACTGTAGAATTTGCCCTGATCGGGTGCAAGTTCGATGAATTCCAGGTTGCCGGCATACTTAGTTTTAAACCAGGCCGGTTTCCCGGGGGATATAATAATGGTCTCTCCCCTTGTCAGTCCAAACATCTTAGATTTTTGTGGAATCTTTCCGGAATGACTGAGGATAATTCTTTTCGGATCGTTTCCCTTGCTTAGCCTTACGGTCAATTGCGGGTCGTCGATATTCAGCGTATTCTGACCAATCAGCACGGCATCGGTAAGAGCTCTTAGGCGATGGGCAAACCGACGGGAGCGCTCATTTGAAATCCATTGTGATTCGCCGGAGGGCAAGGCTATTTTCCCATCCAGTGTTTGGGCAACCTTCAAAATTACAAAAGGCTTTCTGTACTGAATAAACTTGCAGTAAACTTCGTTAAGTTTTCTGGCTTCCTGTTCAAGCACTCCGGAGTTAACCTGAATCCCATTATTCCTCAGGATTTGAAAGCCTTTGCCATTCACTGCAGGGTTCGGGTCGGTCATTGCGCAAACTACACTTTTTATCTTCTCTTTGATAATGCGGTCCACACATGGCGGGGTCTTTCCATAGGTACAGCATGGTTCGAGGTTTACATAAAGGGTAGCTCCCTGAAGGCTTTCTGAAGCGGCATTGATGGCTTCGATTTCTGCATGAGGGAGTCCCGCTTTCCGGTGATAACCCTGCCCGATTATCCTGCCATCTTTAACGAGCAGAGCACCGACCATTGGATTGGGAGATGTCTTTCCCAGGCCTCGCCGGGCAAGTTTCAGGACTAAGCCCATGTATTCCCGGTCATTCATCAGGATACTTATAATGTTTATATGTTATTGCAGCGGGTTTACAGAGAAGCACCTCGCCCTGTACCTTGCCCTTGAGTATGGTTAAAGCCCTCCTCGCCTTCTCCTCGTCCCTGAAGATACCGAATATGCTGGAACCGCTGCCGGACATCAGTGCCTTAACGGCGCCCAGCTCCTCTATATCATTCCGATACTGCTCCAGCACGGTATAATTACCGAAGACCAGTTTTTCAAAGGTATTGCGAAATTTGCCCATAATAGAATAAAATTCCCCCCTTAGATTATTAAACTCCAAGGAAGGGGTAAAAACCAGATAAGGCCAGATATTTTCATAAGCCCAGCGGGTGGAGATGCCGAAATCCGGGGTTATCAACACAAGAAAATAATCCCTCGGCAGATCTACCTCCTGGATCAGGTCACCCATACCCTTTACAAGCGCGGAGCCCCCGGTCAGGAAAAAAGAGACATCAGCGCCAAGATTCCTGGACATGCTCAGAAATTTGTCCATGCTAAGGTTCAAGTTGAACACTTTGTTCAAACCCATAATCGCACAAGCCGCATTGGAACTTCCCCCTCCCAAACCGGCACCTAAGGGTATATTCTTGTGTAAAATTATCCTTATCCCGCGCTCAATACAATAGATATTCCGGATATACTGAGCGGCAATCACCACCAGATTATTCTGATCTGCGAGCAGGGAACTCCCCTTCACGATCACTTCCAAACCCTCTTTTATGGGCTCAAATTCCATAATATCGCACAGGTCGATAGCCTGCATAATGGAGAATATATCGTGATAGCCATCCTTACGCGCTTTGAGAACATCCAGATGTAAATTTATCTTGGCAAAAGAACGCAATCTTAACTTATCCATAGCTAATTAATGATAGATGTTCAATAAAAATTTCAGTGAGATAAGGTCTTTTTCATGACCATCCTGATTAGCCGCATTTTGAACTTTTCTATATTCCAGACTGGGTTGCAGGTAGATTTGTGAGCAGGGGTACCAAAGTGTAATCAATTCCAAACGGTCAGTAGTTTCCACTATTCCCGAGGGGAATTTGGTACCTGTTACCGGGCCATCGAAATACCGCCAGATTTGGCCCTCCCCATTACGAATGCGTTCATATCTCAATTGAAGCGACAAATCCCTTCTTATTTGGTACCTTAAACCGGCCCTGATCCGGTCAACATCACAACCCCAGGGGAATCCAATGGGTTGACCATTATAAAGGTAATTATCGTATGCCTCGAATTTACTGTAAACCCAATTCGCTATTCGGGTATATTCCAGATTGGCATAAAGCTGTTCAAAGCCCGGTGGCACAAAATTCAACCCAACTTTCCAGCCTGTCTCGTGGGGTTCGCTTACGAAGTCTATCTGGAAATCGTCGATCAGCCACTCTGCGTAAACTTGTGGCCAGGACGGGCGGCTATAAACCAGATCCAGGCTGAAGAAGAGATTATCATCATATCCACGGTGATTCCATTGTTCAAAGTAGTAGATGGTGAGTGGGTTCAGGTAATACCATTCGGGACCGCCCGGGCGACCATAGAGGGTCAGCTCGGAGAAACCAACCTCCAAATCCTTAGCCTTGAAACCTATCCGGTGAGTTGAAATGAAACGATGATAAAGGGAATCACCCGCTCCTTCATAATCATCCAGACGAGTGCTGAAATACTGTATAAAAAATGGATCATGTTTATATGAGAGCCTGATCATGTCGCAAGGAGCGGTCTCTCCGGACAGCATCAGTCCCTCCGAGAAAGGTGGACCCCAGCGGGGGATCTGACGCCCTAACTGAATATTGAACCCGGAAGAACTGTAACTCAGATATCCTGTATGCAAATAGCCATAGAAATTCTTTTGCCACGGGCGAAGATAGGGCACAGTGAATGAATCCGTGGCTCCAAGTCTGATTTTAGCATAGATCTGCAGGTGCTCGAGGGGATAAATAGAACCTTCCAGATCTAACCAGGTTATATAATGCAATTTTTCATGTTCCGGAAAATCATTTACGGCACTGCGCTGAACATCAGCCCGGATATCTGCAAAGTAATTCAAACCGAAAGCCCTGTTCTGAGTATAAAACAGGCTTCTATCCTTGAAATATTTTATATCATATATTAGTTTATTTGTCAAGTTTTCCTGTTCAATGCGGGTCAAGAAGGAATGGACTTCTTCGGCATCCAGTGGGTAAGAATTCAACCACGGAGTACCTCCGCAGGCGGTAATCAAATGATAAAGCACCTGATAGAATTGTTCATTTTCCAGGGATATCTCCAGATTTTGGGGAAAAGCTGGTAATGCAAAAACGGTGAGTATAAGTATGTATGATAAGGTGCTTTTCACAAAATAGCCGGGTGATTGATTAGCGAATAGTTCACATATTTACAACGGAGAGGGAGGGATTCGAACCCTCGAGCCCATATTACTGGACCACACGATTTCCAATCGTGCTCCTTAAGCCATACTCGGACACCTCTCCATCATCGTTTTCCAATCCGTGATCAGCGAAGCAGAATCATCTGTTTAATAGTGAGTTTATCACCGTAGCTTAATTTATAGAAATAAATTCCGCTGGAAACCTCAGTACCGTAGTCATCCTGGGAATCCCAGGTAAGGTTATAATAACCGGGTTGGTAGATATCGTCTGTCAGGACCCTCACTTTTTCGCCGAGCATATTATAAATAGCGATCCGGATCTGGGTTTCATCGGAAACCTCGAATTCTATTCTGGTTTGTTCGTTAAAAGGATTGGGGAAGTTCTGGGATATTTCGGTAGTTTTTGGTAGCACAGTACTGGGTTGTGGTGCATAACCGGGCGGCATAGGCGGTGAACTGCCCACGGCATTCCACAGATCAGCCAAACCGGCGTCTCCAAAAACCGAAGCTGTCCGGTAAAATTCAGCATCGGTAAAAACGTTGAGGGTACAGCTTTCCACGCCGATAAGCGCCCAGTAACCCTGCCATGGGACAAGTGAAGTTGAAGCTACATAGCTCATTCCCCCTGCATCCCAGCCATATATTGAACCCACGAGATAACCCATTGGGTTAAGAATATCCACTTCCTCCCTGACCGTTCCGATCAGGTTCCAGCCATAATTGAGCAATCTTATATAATTATCTACCGGCGTACCGGCGATAACGTATGAAGTATCAGCCATTGAATAAATCCAATAGCCTTTGCCTTTTTCGAGAGCATCCGCTTCTTCGTAAACCCTTATAACAGGATTATACCAATAGGGGTTTCCCATCATAGTGGGCAAGTAGCTATTCATGTCTTCCATAACCGGGACTACCGGGAAGGAGATCAGGTTCCAGCCGCTTACCAGTGAGATAACACCCGGTTGAGAGCGTGTTCTCCAGAAACATATTTCGATCTCTTCGCCAGCTGTAAACCGATACCAGGTCTCCTGGTGCATATTCAGGTAACCGTTCATGATGAATTCTCCGGCGGGTAACCAATCCGGGTTCCAGTAAAGCGTACCGGCTTCTGCGGCGTAAATGGTCCAGCAGATGGGATACTCCATATAGTAACGAACATCCCTATCCAGTTTGGTAATATAAGGATAAATGGGATCGTCCAGCGGGAAATAAACATCGACGCGGTCTATAGGAGGCAGGGCGATAATATCCAAACCTGGATTATAGTTATCGGAAGCATATCGATTAGTGCCAAAGCTCAGGGTGCGGGATCCCACTTCCGCATCTGCCACAGCGCGTATCTGAGCTAACCATTGAACGGGATCCCAGAGAATGATCAATATTGCATTTTCGAAACTGAAATTGACCTCGCCTCTATCGAATTCAGCGCCGCATATATTGATTGGTGAAAACCCGCCCTGTGTCGCATCGCTCCGTATATGTACCTGAAGGAAGAAGAGGATTGAACTGCCAGCGGTAAGTGCGGGACCGGCTCCTGATACAGTGGTCATTCCTTCTCCGGATTCCACCATATTCATGGTCCAGGACTCGGTCAGTGCCCCTGTATTAATTATATCCAACACTTCATAGATCTCCGGGTTGAAGCAGAAACTGATCTCCATGGAGGTCAGTCCAAAGCGTTCTGGTTCCTGAGCCCACACTGGGATCAAAAGGGTATCATTACGATAAGCGGCAGTATCCTCTACCCAGACGAACAGGCGGTCTATGATAAAGCACCAGGAATAAGGTTCCATAACGTTCGGATCGCAAAGATCAGGGGTATCTTCGGCGCCTGAAAGCACCGGGCAAATAGTGTCCCCAACTCCAAAATCCATTCCTGTGGCATCCATATCCACCACAAATCTTTCATTGACCGCATCCCAATGGGCTGCCGGGGAGGCAGTAGTAAAATCTGTGGCACCAATAGTCAATACGACGCTGGTTTCATCCAGACCGGTGATCTCATCGGTAATATATATGGAGATCTCATGGGGAGTGGATCCCAGTATCGATCCATCCGCCGGGAATTCCTCCGAGTAAACGGGCGGATCGAAATCCGTATGGAAGGTCCAATCCAGTCCATCTTCCAGGCCGATGCCATAGATGTCGTTTGCCCTTATTAGTTGAACATTTACATCCTCGCCGCTGATCCATGGAGTAGTGGGTACAAACACGAGTGTATCGCCATGCATTTCCATATTATCTGGGAAGAAATAATCCACGCTATTTATCCGGACCTTAATTGTATTGTAATCCAGGCCCACAATGGAGGTAATAATCATCCGGATCTCCTGGTATTCACAGGCTGTATATTCACCGGGCTGGGGAGCAACCAAAAATGCGGATGGAGGAATGGACTCGCAATTCTCTCCGAAACTCCAGCAGCCCAGTGTCGTATCATCGATAGTCTCGTTGTAAAAATGGATCACAAAGCAGTCCAGGGGATATTCACAGCCCTCTTCGACACTTACTCTCCACTGAAAAACAGCCGTGTCACCAATTTCAAGATCGTAACGGGTTTGAGGATTCTCGCCGAAATCGAGGGAGACACAATATACGGGGATGATCTCAGCAGACAGGTAATCCTGGTATTCTTCGGAATTTTCGACTGATACGGAGACCAGGTTAAACTCCCTGAACATGGTAACCAAATCCCTGAAAATCGCTGCGAATGGAGTACCCAATCTGAACCAGTTTCCACCCGATGTATCACACATGGCTTGATACCAGTGATAGAAGTAATAAGGGTCGGTTGGATGGCCCAAGGGATCGGATAAACTTGCGCTATCGGGGCTGACGACATAAACTACCGTTCCGGTAGAATAAATCAGGTCGGTTACTTCACCGGGAAGGACATCCGAGTAAACAGTTCCATCCCCTCTTTCGTGAAATGGTGCATCGGTGATCATCAGTATAACATGAAGCGCTCCCGGTCTCCAGGGAAGCAACTCGATCGCGTCGTAGATTCCGTCTATACTTGTTTCCTCCAGATCACCCCCGCCATAGGCGGTCAATCCGGCGATCCAGCTCTGAAAAACTGCACCATCGGAAGTAAAGGTATATCCGTGAGGAAATCTTACCCCATCACCATAAGTATTCAAAGCAAACTGGAAATCATAACCGGTAGCCAGCAGAGAATCGACAAATGCATTCACTGAAGCTGCTGCTTCATAAATCTCTCCCATCATACTGCCGGTGGTATCGAAAACCACGCAGATATCCACAGCTCCGGTATCCAGCCGGCAGAATATATCCCAATCCAGCATCTCATCCAGAGGATACATGGTTTTGGTATAACCCGCACCGGCGATCTCAACCTGGTTAATATTTATACCGGAACTTTTGCTTTCAGCCATTAAAAAAGAGCTTGAAAGCAGCGTCAACAAAAAAACTACGGTCAAAATCCTGGATACTACGCGCACTTTGTCCTCCTTGATTTTTATTTATTACAATATACTCTGATCCCGTAAAACTTAAAAAACAGAAAAGAAAACAAGCTTTTCTATTATTGAAAATATCAGTTTAGCAATTTATATTACTTATAATAATATAGCAATCATTTTTTATTTCAAAAGCAGAATTTTTTCAACATAATGATT
>JAFGGQ010000151.1 GCA_016930435.1 bacterium | reverse complement strand
AGGGTATTGATGTTTGCACGGCCTGTTTTCTGACCCACCTGGGCACGAACCGAGAGGGTCAGGTTCGATTGCATGATGTTCTGATGGATTGTGTTATTGGCAAAGCGGGTAAGGGCGGATTCCCTGGCCTCGATCAGTACTTCAAGGTCGCCCTCTTTTTTATACTGATAAACCTGCTTCAGAATATCCTGCATTATCTGAGGTGTATATTTCAAATCTTTCATCTCGTCTCCTGTGTTGGATTATTAAGCTTGTCAGCGCTGGGAAGTAGAATTTATTCTATTAGGTAGATCTCCACCCTGCGGTTAAGAGCCATATTTTCAGGTGAATCATTGGGCATGGCTGGCTGGTCAAAACCGTGCCCCAGTATGATTAAGCGCTCCGGGTCAATGCCCCACTTGTCAGTAAGATAATCGGCAACTGTCTGGGCGCGTATTAGGGATAATTCGAGATTGCTGGGGAACTGTTCAGTATTAATGGGGATAACGTCGGTATGTCCCTCGATTTTAAGCCGATAGCCCGGGAAATCAAGTAGTATCCGCGCTACGCTGTCCAACACCGCAGATCCCGTCGCAGAGAGTTCAGACCGGCCCGAAGCAAATTGGACCTCGCCGATTTTATGGTTCAATAATTCGGGAACCTCTTCCGGGGCTGGTTCATAATAGATATCATCCCAGGCAATCTCTTTTTTAATTGAATTATTGATGATGGTGATACTTATATCTTCCTGATAATCAATTGGTTCCCATCTTTTTCGGGGAGGATCGAAATTGATGGTAACGGATAACCGGTGACTCTGGTCTATTTCGTGAGAAAGGAAGGCATAATCGACCTGGAAAAAGGCGATCTTCAGACCCGCTCCTGCAGTAAAGTGCTTTCTTTCCAGCCCTAATCTCAGGGCAAAGGTATTCATCAGCCAGAATTCACCCCCAAGATAAGGATCGATGCTGATTGCACCCAGGGATATCAAACTCCCGGAACGGATGTTCTCGAACCTGGTTTCCATATCCCCGTTTAGATTGATTGTACCCCAGGATGTTATTTCGCGTGTATAAGCAGTTCCTAATCTCAGGCTGGGCTTACGGTTTTCCCAGGTCCCGGTGCTCCATTTCAGGTGTGTACCGGTGAAATCCTTGATACACATTCCAAACCTGATGGATGGTTTGTAATTGAAGAGAACGCCCAGGTCTCCTCCGATTCCGGTATTGTGATATTCTCCGATGTTTTGGCGGATCATTTTCAGGTTAGTACCCACTGTAAATTTGGGGAATAATTCCCGTGCGTAGGAGAAATATACTACCCAGTTAGCTTCACCTTTATAATCGAATATCGGGATGATCGGTTCACCGGGGTCCCGAATGCCATTATCTTCTCCCTCGTCGCCGGTTCCCGGGAGTTGATCGGGGCCAAAGTCATAGAACATACTATCCCTTGTGAAGGGGATATTCTCTGTTGCAAGGCGAACAACTTCCAATGCTAATGCGGCTGATTTGAATTTGTGCCCGTAAGCGCCGGTATCCAGTTTATACAGATTCTGGTAAAGTGAAGCATGCATCAGATTGAGCTGGTTTTTGGGTAAACTGTTTAATCCCGCGGGATTCCACCATAGTCCGGCAACCTCACCGGTCCCTGCGGTAAGGGCGCTTCCCATACCCAATCCGCGAGCACCCCCGCCCAGGTCAAGAAAATTCGCTGTATATTTTTCAGCAAAGAGGCAGGAGTTGATTAGAAATAGGATGAAAAAAATTATAGGTATTTTGCGCATATCAATATAACGTAAACAAACACAAAGGTTTGTCAAATAAATTAGTAATCAGAGCAGTATCAAAATAAAAAAATTATCGCTTGATAATGAACTGATAAATTAAAAATAAGAAGACCATGATAAAAAACAAGGTGGCAATAGGCCATCGTTTACCATACTTACTGCGGTCGATCCGTTTTAGTTTGATTAATCTATCCTCGGTATCTTGTTCTTCGGTCTTATTGGCAGCGAAGATCTGGCTGCCTGTTTTCCGGGTTGGCCGGTCAAAGGATATTTTTTTTCGGTGGTTCATCGTTCAGGGATTTAAAATGCTATAAAGGTTAAAAAGGGTTTGGGGGCCCAGGATCAGCTGGTTCATCAGGTTAACAAAGGGCCTGATCAGAAAGTGGAGCAAATGAAGGTTACTAATGCTTCCCAGCATTATAATCATTATGATAATCATCGGGCCGGCCTTTTCGAATTTGGCGAAGCTTTCTTCAGAGATAGATGGAACCAGGCCGAATAGTATCTTGGAGCCGTCAAGGGGTGGGATTGGGATCATGTTGAAGATAGCCAGGATCAGGTTTATCTGTATTGCGAAGAAGATAATCATGACCAGTATATTCGGAACCTGGAGGTGGGATAAAGTTAACAGCCTCAGTATTAATCCAAAAATAATAGCGCAGACGATATTGGAGGCTGGTCCGGCAATTGAGACCAGGGTCATATCCCGGCGGGGATTTTGGAAATTGAGGGGATTCACGGGAACCGGCTTAGCCCAGCCAAAATGGGCGACCAGGAGCATTATGGTTCCTAAAGGGTCCAGGTGGGAAAGGGGATTAAGGGTTAATCTCCCTCTGGTTTGAGCAGTTGGGTCTCCTAGTTTTAAGGCTGCATAACCATGAGAAAACTCATGAATGGTCAAGGCAAACAGAATCCCCGGGATCCATAATAAAAAAGAATAGAGCTCGAAATTCATAAAGGTGCTTTTCCTTCTGATAAAACTTTTAATTTATTGAATATTATTGAAAAGTCAACTTCAAAGATTTAAAATCAGGAAGGGTCGCTGAAATGTTAAGTGGAAGGTGTTATTGCGGTATAGATGGTTTATATTCCTGGCAGGCTTTAATGAAAGCCCGGAATATGGTTTGTGAGTTCTGGTCATTAATCCTCTCCGGATGCCATTGAACTCCAAGGCAGAACCCTTTTTCTGGTATCTCGATTGCCTCAACTACCCCGTCTTCAGACCATGCCACTGGCTTGACCCTTTCTGGTATGGAATCTAAGATCTGATGGTGGGACGAATCAACGGTTATTTCCTTTTCTTTGAGGATATTCCAGAGCAGACTATCCCGGGTGATCTTAATTTTGTGTGTGGTGACCACAGGATCGCTTCCACGGTGAAGAAGACATTTTTCCTTCCGCAGTGTGAAATCCTGGTGAAGGGTTCCCCCGAAGTAGATATTAAGCAATTGAAAACCCCGACAGATACCCAATATGGGGATATCTTCGAAGTGCTTTAGCAACAAAAATTCGAATTTATCCCGTCGTGGACTCAAGCTGGTGGAATGGGTATTTTGCTGACCGTAAAGCGAGGGATCATAGTCGCCCCCCCCAGAGAAGATGATCCCCTGAAGAAAGGGTAAGGATACGTCCAGCTTCGCATTGGTGTCTATATTAGGCAGGATTAACGGGGTACCCCCATTGGCATGGACGATGTCCGAATATTCGTGCTTAAGGAAATCGAAGCTCTGTTCGGGCAAGCCAGATGACTTCTTTTTGTGGTCCGCAAGGGATGCGGTCAGGGCGATTAAAGGCCTCATCTTACCAATCCATATCGTGAGTGTTTACACTGGAAAAACCGGTGGCAAGGTAGCTTTTTTCACGACTTTGGAGGCTTATGACCCCGATAGATGTGTTACCGCTATTATCTTTTTGAGCAAAAGCTAACCTCGTGCCATCCGGGGAAAATGCCAGCGCGCGGTACTTATATAGGGAATCAGCATTCTCGGTGATAGTCAGACGGTCACCGGAGAAGATATAAAACATGTAAAGGTCAGCATAATTGCTGGAGAAATCTTCTTTTGAATAGACCACTGCGCTATCATTGGGTGTAAATTCACAATAATCAAAAATGGAATATCCCTGGTCCAGGATGTTGGACATTCCATAAATTGGAGTCACCAGCAGGAATGTATCCATCGCTGCGGTAACCATCGTGCCGGTATGGTTCCAGGAAAACCAATTGATCCCGGAATACAGATCGATATTCTCCTCTAAATGGTTATGGGTATTGATTAGGTGAACGGAAGGGAAAAGGGAACTGGTCAGGTAACAGAGATAATTTCCCATTGGGGAGACGGCCAGATGTGAAATGGCCTGTGAAGATACGAAAATCGTGTCGGTCCGATGAGAACTCAGGTGGTGAAAAACAATGCAGTTGGTTCCCGAAGAATGGTTTCTGATTACGTAGGCTAAGGCCGAGTCACCGGGGCACCAGGATGGATTCTGTTCATCCCTGTCCTCACTCTGGGTAAGATTGATGGAATTGCTGCTGTCCGGGTATCTTAAGCATATATCATACTGACTGGTCTCATAATATTCGTAAGCGATCCTTGTCCGGTTATATGACCAGGCGGGATTCCCTGTCCGCCCAGAATTGGTCAACTGGTTTAATTCCTGATTATCCATATCGTAGTAATAGAGATAAACATCCAATCCCCCTTGCTTGGCGCAGAAAAGGATACCGTTTAGCGAATCTACCGTGTTGCCATCAGGGGGATTATTGCCATTATCTTCTGAACAGTTTATAAACATCGTTATAATGGCGATTATGAAGGCGATTGTTAAATAGGAAGTTATTGATTTTAGGAATTTCATGGGCAAAAACCCCTCTATACTCTGATTGCAGATTCTTACCATTCGAACTTTTCGCCGAGTTTGTATTTTAGGAGTTTTGCATTGACTGAACCCACCGGTATTTTGCTTTTCATAAGCACTGGTATCTTAAGGTCATCATCGGTAAGCCAGACCTTTAATCTACCTTGATGTTTGAAGATTCCAGCAGCCATAAGAACAGGTTCAATAATGATGCAATCGAATCTGCCGGCAGGTACTTCGATGGTTTCTTTCCCGTGTACGATCACAGCAACTGAATAGTTTTTCTTGCTTTCATGGTTGGGTATGGGAATGGTATCTCCCACCGTGAGGTTCAGGTTTCTTAAAAAATAGAGGGCGGAGAGAGCATCCTGAGTGCATTCCATAATTTGCAATGTATCATCCGGGTATATTGCTAACTGGGCTTCCTGGTCAAAACTAACAGTTTTATCAGCCCGGTAGTTCCCCTCCGAGAGGTGTTTCTCGTAACGCCGGGAGAAAAGCTTCTCGACGTCCATAAAGGATTCCACCAGATCATTGACCTGGTAAAGGAGTGAAACAGTGGCATTGGAGCTGGCTATGGATCTAAGATGATAGCAAAGATGCCCTCTGATCTCCACAACATCGGCGACTTCCATAATTGCTGTACCGGCATTTATAAAGCCCAGGTAAACCCCGAATTCCAGACGTTCTCCAATCCCAAAAGATTGATTAGCCGTGATAGAATCGCACTGGCTGGTCAACCCGCTTGGGATAAACAGCGCTATTAAAAGTATGGCCGCCAGGACAGTGATTGTTCTCTTGTTTATTCTCATTGCTCTTTGCTCTTCTGGCTGAAACTCTTAATAATTCGAGTAAGGTGGTGATAGAGAATATCAAAGACTTTTTTGTAAGCTTGGTAACCCATGCCTATCGGATCGGGCACATCGTAAGGGAGCTCATCGCTTTGATATTCGGTAAGAAGGAAGGTCCGGGTCAGGCAACTGGGAAAACTAAGGCCAATATCCTTACGATTTGATTCAGCCATAACCAAGATCAGATCCGCTCCTTTTAACATATCATAGGTGATCTGCTTGGAGCGGTGGCCTGAAATGTCTATTCCCTTCTCCCGGCACACCTTAACAGCCTCTGAAGATGGCGGATTTTCCGGTACGTGAAGGGTTCCAGCTGACTGGAAAGATATACCACTAATATCACCTGTTGTCAATAAATAATTTGCGATACCTTCGGCCATAGGACTACGGCAGGTATTGCCGGAGCAGACTAATAGTATTTTATATTGTTTCCCAGTGAACATTCGGAAAATACTCCTTCAGTTTAGCCAGGGGGTAAGCCCCCTCCCTTAAAACCCTTATCTTTCGCGGAAAATCAAGAACATCTATAATGGTAGAATATTGGTTAGGGGCTTGTTCTTCACCAGTGATTATATAATCAACTTTATCCTTGAACATTTGGATTAGTTTTGCCCTATTATCGGGCAAGGGTTCACCGCTTATATTAGCGCTCGTGGATGTGATCGGAAAATCGAGGTTGGATAAGAGATCCTTAATGAATGTGGAGGGAGATACCCTGAAAGCAGTCGCTCCGGATTGATTTTGTAGAATTTCTGGTATTTTTTGATTGCTTCTAAGTATCATTGTAATCGGTCCTGGCCATAATTTTTCAATCAATTTGCTATAAATTTTATAATTTGCAATCCATTTTTGAATATTTGAGAAATTAATAAGCATTATTTGAGGTTTTTCTTCAGGGCGGTTCTTGATCTTATTGATCCTCCTGATGCTTTCGGTCAGGAAAGCATTACAGCCTAATCCGTAGGTGGTTTCGGTAGGGTAGAGGAGAAGTCCGCCTTTTTCAAGGTTCACCGCGATCTGGTGCTTAAGTAGAGGTGATTGGAAATAATGATGAGTGGTGATCACCTGGCTGGTGATCATTCTATTAGGATTCGGCATTGAACAATCCAGGCGTTCTTATAGCCGTTCTCCTTAACCTTTTCCAGGAGTTTCTCGGCCTCTTCGGGGGTTTCACAATTGCCTACCCTGATTTTATAATAGGGTGGTTCGTATTCATTGTAGATTTTCATTCCTAATTTTTCAACTGCCTGCTTCTCGAAATCATCCGCTTCAACTTTTTTGTCGGTATTAAATAACTGGACTCGCCAGCCTAACTGGCTGACGACACCGCCGGGAGAGGGCTGATTCGCTTCGGAATATGGATTAGGTATAGAACTGCCTCCTTGAGGCTGATATTCACCAGGTTCTTTTTCTGCTACTACCACCGGGGGTTTCACCAGAGCCTCCTCCGGGATGATCTCCTTTTTTGCAGTATCATCCTGTTTCTCTTTAACTACTGAAATGGATGTACATCCCTCGAGTATCAAGGCAAAAATCAAAACATAGAGGATCAGATATCTCATAATGGTCACCTAAAGGTACTTTTTCAATTCCTCTTTATTCTTCAGAATATCAACTATCTTACGCATATCATCAATTCTGCTTTTATGTAAAAGAAGAAGGGAAGAATCCGTTTTTACTATTAACAGATCGGAAACTCCATCCACGAATATCAGGTCCTCGGTATTATTAATGATAGTGGAGTTGTAGGTGTTGATGAGTGTAGTGTTTCCGATTATAGTATTACTATTATTATCCTGATCCATAACCCGATCGATTGCCAACCAGGACCCAACATCGTCCCATTTGAAGTTTGCCCAGCATGCCCGGACGTTCTGGGCTTTTTCAAGTATCCCATAATCGATGGAAATGTCTTCCAGGTCCTGATAGGTCTGGTCAAGCCGGGCGGATTCGAGTTCGGTACCAATGAACTTCTGGTATTCATTGAGGCTATAATGCAATTCTGGCAAATAGGTTTTTATTGCCTCCAGGATATCGCTGGCTTTCCAGATGAACATGCCGCTGTTCCAGAGATGTTTATGATCCAGATAGAATTCCTGAGCCAGCACCCTGGATGGTTTTTCTTTGAATTGAACCACCTTCCGGCAGGAGATATTGTACTCATTAAGGCATTCTTCTCCGACTTCTATATAGCCATAGTTGGTCTCCGGGCGGGTGGGTTCGACTCCGAAAAGAACCAGGATTTTCTCATTTGCCACGGTCTCAGTTGCGCATTTCAAAGCTTCGACAAACTTATCCCGGGGTTCTATGATGTGATCTGATGGCAGGACGCACATTATAGCCTGAGGGTCTTCCTGGATTAGTTTTATCGCCGCCAATCCGATTGCTGCGGCGGTATTGCGATTGCAGGGCTCAATCAGGAAATTCTTTTCATTGAGGACCGGGATAATGTTCTGAATCTGCTCTTTTATCTCCATATTGGTAACAATTTTGATCTTATCCCGGGGGATCAGCATTTCAACCCTTTTAATGGTTTCCTCGAGCATGCTGCTTTCCGAAAAAATAGAGAGCAGTTGTTTAGGTTTGTTTCGGGTGGATAATGGCCAGAAGCGTTCTCCCCGGCCTCCGGCCAGGATAATGGCATAATTCATAGGTCCTCTCAGTTTGAGTTAGTCTTCCCGTACTAAGATCTCCGGAGTAATAAAAAATACCAGGTCTGCAGTAGTAGTAGTTTCACGGTTGTATTTAAATAATTTCCCGATCAATGGCAGGTCCTTGAAAAAGGGTACACCGGATTCAATGGTTTTAGTGTCCTGAGTGGTTAATCCGCCGATCACTATAGTCTCTCCATCACTGACCAGCACATTGGTATTTGCATTTTTAGTAAGAATGGTAAAAGTAACCCCACCGGCAGCGGAGGGGGCAAAGGCTGAACGCTCGCAAGTGAGTTTCATCAGGATTCGATCCTCCGAGGTGATGTGAGGCGTAACTGTAAGCTTGGTTCCAGTAGTGTAAAAGGTTGCGGTAGCATTTCCGGCTTCTGTCATAGTGAAAATAGGGACTTTTTCCCCACTGTATATTTCCGCTTCCATATTATCAAGGGTGATGATCTCGGGATGGTCAATGATCCTGCCCTTGCCATTGGATGTCATTGCAGAGATTTGGGCTTCCAGATTGAAATTTCCGGATATAATTCCCCATCGGAATTGCCCAAGCTGGGTAGCTACCAGGTCGGTTTCGGAGAACAGCTCCATCCGTTCGCCATCGGTTACCTTTTCTGCCGCCGGTAATTTCTCGACATCAACTAAATCCTTGTCCTGCTCAAGCTGTTGAGCTTTCCAGCGAACCCCTAATTCCCTCATAAAATCTGAATCTATCAGCATATATTTACCGGATATCTTAAGTTGACCGGTTTCCTTATCCAGTGAATTTATAAGGGCCATTACATTAGGGAAATTACCCGGTAATTCTTTAATAATCAATGAGTTCGAACGCTGATCCACGGTGATCTGACCGCGTTTGGAGAGAGCTGGCTGTACTGAAGGGGCAACCTCATCGGCAGTCGCATTGTTGATCTTAATCACCCTGGTTTCCAAATCGAGTAAATCTTTTTGCTTCTCCAAAAATTCCCTGTCGCTTAAAAGCTCATTTTGATAGTCTTCTGTTCTCATGATCCTCACGTAACCCTGATTGGGAATAGAGGTGAGATCAAAAGTCTCCAGTATAATATCCATCACTTTTTGCCAGGAGATATTTTTTAATTGCAGGGTAATACTCCCGCTGACAGTAGGATCAACTACGATGTTGAGGTTCCCGGTTTCGGCAAGGAACTGAAAGACCGCCCGAATATTTGCGTGCTGGAAGGTAAGGTTATTAAAAACCTGATCCTGCTGGCTAAAAACAGGCAGTATATAAGTAATCAAGGCAATTAGAACCAATAAAAACAGTATTTTAGGCGTTAACGTCTTCAAAATTTTTCCTCGGGTAATGTAAGGGTAATACTTCTTGTCCAGCCAAATTCTTCGATAATAAAGGTAGCCTCTTTACTGGTAATCTCAACCAATTTTCCATTTTGAACGCTATCTCCTACACTCATGATATAACCGAAGCCCTGATTGTCCTGAAGAATAGCAGTATGGCCTTTCCCTCCGATTTCCACAATACCAACTATTTCTACTCGTTCCACGTCAGGAAAGATGGGTTTTCCAAGGGTCATCTCCTTGGTAGGATTAACGGGAAGGAATGGATCCCGGCGCTCAATAATAGAATCACCGATGGTGTCCATATATACGAAATTCAGTTCCGGCCTCATATAAGTGGGGGGTTTTATCTCGATCACTCCTGCGCTGTCAGAGATAATAACCGAGTCTGTTGATATTGTCACTGGTATATGAGTGGTTGTTTCACCGGGTTTCGGTTGCCCGGGCTGGGTATCAGTGGTTGCTATTTCCAGTTGACCTGTAGTGGCTTGACTGTCCTGGGGGACATCTAAAGTCATTGTTTTTTCCACTTCACCTACCTTCCATTCCGGGAAATTCGGATAGCCTGTGGTGACCAGCGCAATCTTTATACTGTTATCTTCAATAATAACATTAAAATTAGTGGTTCTTTCGGCAAGGTCAAGAACAAATCGCGAAATCGGCACTGGTTTTTCCTGAAATTGACTTGTACGAATGTACATTACTATTCCCGGAGGCAGATCAAAATAATCTTTCCGGGGCAATCTTATACGGGCATTAATGAAATCAACTACCAATCTGGGAGGGCGGGTCAACTGCTGATGGGTGATCTCGGGTTTCCGGGAAGTCTGTATCGTTACTGTGGTCAAACTCCCAGAAATGGTGTGTTTTAAACCGATGATCTCATAAGCAGGAGCGTTCTCTATCTGGGAAATGAGCTGCCCGGTCAGGATAATAATAGGGATTAATAACAATATGTAAAATAGTTTCTTATTCATGATTATTATCGTATAGTTTCCTGTTTGGTCAAATCATCATCGATTTCTATCCCTAATTCCTTGGGTGGTTTAAGTTTGTTGGACTCGGTTATATGGTAAGTAGTTAAGATGGCAGAGACATTCACGGTTTGATTTCCTACTCCCTGAACCGGATTTTGCTCTAAACGAAGATTGGATGGTAATATGACCACGGGGAAATTTACAACCTTACTAAAAAATTGACCCAGTTGATTGTAGGAGGTAATAAACTGAATTGTATAGGGGTCGCTAAAGTAGAAGTCGATAGGGGATGATGGCTCAGGTGTGATCTCATTGATCAGAACCCCGCATTCCTTTGCGGCACTATAGAGTTTATCAAGAAAATCTGGTACATTCCTTTGGGGAGGCATAAGATTCTCCAGTAATTTATATTTGATATAGATTTCCTTTGCTTCCTCTTTAAGCTGGTCCAGTGATTTGGCTTTCAGTTTGATTTTTTCGAGCTCCAGTGCTAATTCTTCATTCTGGCTTTCCAGGTTGCGTATTTCTTCAGCTTTCTTGGAATAAGATGTTAAATACCATGTAACCAGGATGATCAGGAATATAATTAATCCGCCGAGTATTTTCTGTGTTGTGGGGTTTTTAAGGTCCATAGTATTTTAACTCTTTTATTGTAATGCTTCCATTGCGCTTTTTGCTTCGTTACGGTCCACTCCCAGTGCTTTTCTGCCCTTGGCTACCAATTTACCGGGTGGTTCAGCTTGCTGCTCACCTGAAACCGGCACTGAAAATTCTCCGGGTACACCCTCTCCTGCAGTTTTTATCATATCGGCAGTCATGCGAAAGGAGTAAGTAGTGAAACCCGAAAGCTCTCCCTTTTGGATGTAAACCAGGGAAACATTTGTATAAAACTCCGATTTCATTAGACGAACAAGAAGGGTTGCAATATTTTTAATAGAGAAACTTATGCCCTCGAATTCCAGGCGGTCTCCAATCTCTGCAAATTTTCTATACCACAAAAAATCGGGGGATATTTTGCTGAAATCCTGCAGTACCTTGATCCAGATAGGTCGTTGGCTCTCTAAGGTTTGCAGGGCATTCATCCGCCCTTGAATACTGTCTTTAAGCTTTCCCAGTTCATTAACCAAAGCGATCTGAGCCCGGTACTTGGTTATCTCATCCTTGGTTTGAGCTAACCTGATCTCCAGATTATCGATCTCCGTTTTCTGCCCCAGTGAGACCAAAAATAGCAATATACATTCGGCTATGATCCCCAGAATGATATAGAAAAAAAAGCGGTCAATAATGGCAGATTTCTTTTTTTTCTTAAGTTCCGGGGGAAGCAGGTTTATTCTGATCATGCCTAATCTCTCCTCAATGCAAGTCCCACTGCAACGGAGAACATGGGACTGACTTTATCCGGGGTCTGATTGGTGAACAATGATGGTTCATATACCAGGCGGCTAAAGGGATCTAATATTTGATGAGGGATCTCCAGCTTTTCAGAAATGATATCGGTAAGGAATGGGATAAGTGTTCCTCCTCCGGTTATATAGAGTCGGGATATGGATTGGCCCTTAGATAGATTCTCGAAATAACTGAATGCCATATCCAGACCCATCTTTAATTCATCGGTAGCTGCGAATAAACCGGATTGGAATTCCGCGGGATCCTCCCATTGAGATGCCCCGGTCATCAATTTATGAATGTCCTCAGGGGTTATACGGAAGCGGTTTTGAAGTGATCTCCAGATGTCCAGGGTACCACTGGAAATGTCCCGTACACCTTGATAAACCTTATTTTGAATAAAAGTCAGATTGGTGATCGAATGGCCAATGTTGATAATTACCTGGGGATCATCAGTTTCAATGTCAATATTCTGTTTCAGAACATTATAAAGGGAAATGTAGTCAACGTCCACTCCGAGGATGTGGTAGCCGCCATCCTGGAGCAGTAGAACATAATCCCGCAGGAAATCGCTATGTACCGCAACCATTACAACTTCTGCTGTCTCGCCGTCAGGTGATTCCTTTATAATGTCATAGTCAATGGTCAAACCTTCGGTACCCATGGGCAGCTTCTGCTCTGCTTCAACCATTATGGATTCCCGCAAATTCTCCTTCTTTTTGGGAATCTTCACCTGTAAAATATCAGTGAAAACCCTCCGTCCACAAAGTGAAATTGAAACTTCGCGGATGGCCGGATCAACTTTTTCGATAGCGGTCTGGATCGAGTCTAAAACCCCTTCATGATCCCGAATCTCTTTCTCCACGATGGCTTCACGGGGAATTTCCTTCATTGAATAACCCAGCAACTTGGCATCCCCATTAGGAAGATGCTCAAGCTGAATAACCTTGATGCTGAAGGAGCCTATGTCCAAACCTACACTAACCGAGTCCTTTTTCTTTGAAAAAATCTTCATAATAATGAAATTCTGCTTATGCTATTCTTTTATAGTAAGTTATATCCTTTTTATAATGTTTCTTATTAAGATAACGCCAAATAATTATATATACTATACTTATTAAGGAATTTATTATGTAAAGTGATTATTGTCAAGAAAATTTTTATGAATGACATCCCATAATGCTCCCCAGCGTAATCCACGGTTGTTTATAAGTATGGTATTTGCCCCTGTTGTGGCCACCAAACCCTCCCATATAAGTAATCCGGGAATGAAGATATCAGCGCGATCATGGTCAATTATTAAAGAACGTATCCGGTCTATGGAATATCTGCTCAGGAGATCAATAACGGATGTCAAATATTCGATTTTCAGGATAGAACCGTGGATTTTTTCTGATTGATAGCGGTCCAATCCTAATTTTAAGGCCCCCAGCGTAGTGATCGTTCCTCCGGAGCCGATAATATTCGGATAATTTGCCGGACATCCAGAGTTACTCAAGCGGCTTTTAATATCCGCCCTGAATTCGTTTAATATGGATATTGACAAGGGATAAGAGGGTTGAAATTGGTCTTTCATTGTGACTGCCCCGAGTGGCAGGCTGCGGAGATAATCTGTATTAGTGGAATCGCCGGATATGATCTCCGTGCTTCCACCACCAACGTCAATTATCAGTGAACGGCTGGCCTGTTTAAACTCCTGGCAAGCGCTTCTGAAGATCAGATTAGCCTCCTCTTTTTCTTTTAAAACGGTGATTTTAATGTTAAGGTTTTCTTTGGCAGCTCTCAGGAAGGATTCCCGGTTTTGGGCTTCTCTGAAGACCCGGGTGCCCAGGTATAGGGGTTCATAAACATTGTACTTTTTGAAAACAGCGCTAATTTCACCAAGGTATTTTAATCCGCGGGAAAAGGCTTCCGGTGAGATTCGGCCGGTGGAATGTAAGCTTTCGCCCAGACGGGGCTCGAATATACTTTCCAGCACTGGCTGAATTTCCCCCTCCTGGAAACTTGCGATTAAAAGGAGCATAGAATTTGTACCAATATCCAAAACGCCAATGTTCCCGATCATCGTGATTCCTTTTGATACTTTTGTGAAAATTCCCCAGGTCATTTATTGCTGTATATTTACGATCGGCAAATAATCATTGTTTTTTGCAGCCCATATCACGCCCCAGGCCTTAATTAATCAGTTCAAAGTCAAATTATATATCAAAGAGGCTGGGTTACCATCGGATCTTACATAAAAGAACAGTTATCTTGATCGATCGATGATAATCGCGATAATTATTCCCAGCCCGACTCCAAGCGTATCCGCCAAAAAGTCATTGAATGAAGCGTTTCGTCCCAGTATGAAATATTGGTGCAGTTCATCAATTGCTCCATAACTTGAACAGACTATAAAGGAAACAGTGATACTTAATTTAGAGTTTTTTCCTGTCCATGTTTCACGATATGCAAATATTCCAAGAAATCCCAGCACCATAAATTCGAGAATGTGTATGACCTTATCGATTCCTGAGAATTTAATCGGAAGTTCTGGTTTGGTTAGGGAGGATAAGACCCAAATCATTATGGAGTATAAGATGAACAGCAGAAGGAATTTATGTTTTCTCAGGTATTGGAGCATTTTCCTTTATAAGCTGGGAAAGATATTTTCCGGTATGGGATTGAGGGCACTGGCAGATTTCAGATGGTGTGCCAGCGGCGATAACCTGGCCTCCCTGATCTCCACCCTCAGGGCCCAGATCGATGATCCAGTCTGCAGTTTTAACTACGTCCAGATTATGCTCTATAACTACCACGGTGTTACCCCGGGCGACCAGGCGATTGAGCACAGTGAGTAACATTTTAACATCAGCAAGGTGTAAACCAACGGTAGGTTCATCAAGAATATAGAGGGTTTTCCCGGTCGCTTTCTTGGACAATTCCAGGGATAGCTTAACCCTTTGGGCTTCACCCCCCGAAAGGGTAACGGCAGATTGTCCTAACTTAATATAGCCCAAACCAACATTGGAGATCAATTTCAGTTTTCTTTTCAGGGGAGGGATATGCTGGAAGAATTCCAGTGCCTCATCTACTGTCATATCCAGAGCATCTGCAACATTTTTCCCTTTATACCTTATTTCTAATGTCTCGCGGTTATACCGTTTTCCCTTGCATTCCTCGCAGAGAACGTAAACATCGGGGAGAAAATGCATTTCCAGTTTGATCTGACCGGCACCTCCGCAAGCTTCACAGCGGCCGCCTTTCACGTTGAAGCTGAATCTGCCCGGTTTATACCCCCTGATTCTGGATTCCGGGAGGGATGCGTAAAGCTCCCTGATGTGATCAAACACCTTTGTATAGGTTGCAGGATTGGATCTGGGCGTGCGCCCGATAGGAGATTGATCGATGTCTATTACTTTATCAAGGTATTCCATCCCCCTGATCTCACTAAATGGCAATGGTTTTTGATATGATTTATAAAAATGCCGGGACAAAATAGGGTATAGGGTCTCATTTATCAGGGTGCTTTTACCGGAACCGGAAACCCCGGTCACACAGATAAAAGTCCCCAGCGGAAACTCGACATTGACATTCCGGAGGTTATTTCCGGAAGCACCCTTCAATATTAATTTCTGACCGCTTCCCTTTTTTGATTTGGGCAAGAATGGGACGTTCAGGATGCCGGCAAGAAATTGCCCAGTCAGTGATATTGGATTCTTTTTCAGGCTTTCAGGGGTACCGGTTGCGACAACTTCACCACCATGTACACCCGCGCCAGGGCCCAGATCGATGATCCAGTCCGCTCGCTCTATGGTCTCACGGTCATGTTCAATTACGATAACCGTATTGCCGATATCCCGCAAATGCTCAATTGTATTCAACAAGCGAATATTGTCCCGTTGGTGCAAACCAATGGATGGTTCATCCAGAATATAGAGTACCCCTACGAGCTGGGAACCGATCTGGGTGGCCAGATGTATACGCTGCGATTCCCCGCCGGAAAGGGTTTTAGCCTCCCGGTCCAGGGAAAGATAGTCCACTCCTACGTTTTCCAGAAAGCTTAATCTCTCAAGTACCTCTTTGATCACCCGCTCCGCAATCAGTTTGTCCTTGGAACTTAACTTATGAGGGAGTTTGGAAAAAAACTCCCGGGCCTCCCGGATGTTCATACTTGTAATTTCATAAATGCTCTTTCCCTGTATGCGCACGTTACGGCTCTCTTTGCGTAAGCGGGTGCCTCCGCATTCCGGACAGGGAAGCTTGCTCATGTATTCCTCGATCTGATAGCGGACCCGGTTGGAATTGGTTTGCCGGTACCTCCGGTCCAATTGCGGAATAATACCCTCGAAGGCAGTGGAATACTGACCTACACCCGAACCATCACTCCTTTCATAACAATAATTAATCTTTTCGCCTTTAGAGCCATAAAGCAGCACTTCCTTGACCTTTTCGGGCAGATCAATAAAAGGGGTGGATAGACTGAAACCATAGTGTTCAGAGAGACCCCTCAACTGGTAATATATCCATTTTCCGGTTAGTTCTTTCCAGGGTACAATGGCTCCTTGCATCAGGGATAGATACTCATCGGCCACTATCAGGGAGGGGTCCAGTTTATATTCTGTGCCCAATCCGCTACATTTGGGGCAAGCCCCGTAGGGGCTGTTAAAGGAAAACATTCTGGGGGTCATTTCAGAATAGCTTATTCCACATTCAGGGCAGGCATAAAGCTCGCTGAAAATCATCTCGTCACCGCTGTCCAGGTTATGGATTATTACTAATCCCTCACCGAAATTCAAAGACGTTTCCACCGATTCTGTCAATCGCTGGCGAATGTCTCCCTCCATGATCAACCGATCCACAAGTATCTCCAAATCATGCTTCTTATTCTTATTCAATTTAATTTCCTGATCAAGAGAATGAACCTTGCCATCTATTCTGACCCGAACGAAGCCATCTTCGGATATCTTTTTTAACAGGGCTTGATATTCCCCTTTCCGGCCCCGGATCACAGGAGCTAAAATATTAATCCTGGTGTTTTGTGGTATCTCCAACACCTGGTCAACGATCTGTGTAACGGTTTGCTGGGTGATGGGCCTTCCGCAATTATAGCAAAAGACCTTGCCGATCCGGGAATACAATAGACGCAAATAATCGTAGATCTCGGTGATGGTGGCAACCGTCGAACGCGGATTGTGACTGGCTGCACGTTGCTGAATAGCGACTGCGGGTGATAGCCCTTCAATGGAATCCAGGTCCGGCTTCTCCATTAAGCGTAAAAATTGACGGGCGTAAGCGGAAAGGCTTTCTACATATCGCCGCTGACCCTCCGCAAAAATAGTATCAAATGCTAATGAGGATTTCCCGGAGCCGGATAATCCGGTGATGACTACCAATTTGTTGCGGGGGATCTCAACATGGATATTCTTTAAATTGTGCTCTCGAGCGCCATTTATTAATATTTTATCGTTTTTGTCCATTTATTACCGAGATTAAATTTTAGTAAGCTTATTAAGTTAATACAAAAACTTTATAATTCAAGAAAATACTAAATAATTATTACAATTATTTAAAAAGGAAGGCTAATTGTACAGGGATAATCCTGAAAAAAAATAGCGGGGGAGGGATTCGAACCCTCGACCTTTAGGTTATGAGCCTAACGAGCTTCCTCTGCTCCACCCCGCGTCGTGTTAAAATTTCAAAATCTTCTATATAATACTTACAGGAATATATATTGTCAAGCACTATTATTAAAAAAAGAAATTCTTGATAATAAAGGACTTTTTTTGAAAAATAAAAATTGATTGACATCTTTATTTTTCTATAGTAAATTGCAATGTTATAATATTTGATTTACCAGGATGACTAATGGGAAAAAATAGCACGATCAAACATATCACACGCTCATTGTTAGCTTTACTGTTGCTATTATCTTTTCTGATAATTTTTGGATGCACTAATTTTGCTGAACCGGAACCCTTCCAAAAGAACATTTCTGATGATGATGGAGTTTGGTTAACAGGAAATGGCCCGCCATCTCCAAGGATCGGAACCAACGGAGACCTTTATCTTAATACCAATAACGGGGATATATATGAGAAGGTCCGGGGAGATTGGATACTGGTCGGTAATATCGATGATGATTTTCCAGGCAACGATTACGATGACGGTTAAACACTGAGAAGATAGATTTTACTCTCCTCTGAAATCTCATTTGTTCAATATATATTGCATAGGTTATTTATTTTAAAGGAAATTCAATTTCACTTGAAATATAAGGGAGCGAATTTTTACTACTATGATCGAGGTCTTATCTTTTGATGATAGCCATCTGCTGTTCGATATAACGAAGTCATAGGAATAATAAAACCGGGGAGGATATTCTCCTTAAGTTTTTGGAAGGGTTTAGAAATGATTATTTTCGTAATTATTGCCATTGCATTAGCCCCGGGGATTTTCTGGGCCTGGTTCTTTTATAAGCGGGATAAATTGGAACCTGAACCGGTAAAGAAGATCGTTAAATTATTTTTTTATGGAATGCTGATCGCTTTCCCTGCAGCAATCATCGAGCAGTTAATTACCGGAAGTGAGTCGGTGGTCCTCTATATTATCACTGCCCCGGTGGTGGAAGAATTCCTGAAATTTATCATAGTCTTTATAACAATATTCAGGGATACAGAATTCGACGAGCCTCTGGACGGGATTATTTATGCTTCTGCTATTGCCCTTGGTTTTGCCTCCCTGGAGAACATCGGTTACCTTTATGCCGCTCATCGTTCCGGAACCCTTGTCAATATAGGGATTTTAAGGGCGATCTTAAGCGTTCCGGGCCATGCTCTTTTCTCAAGTATGTGGGGATTGGCCCTGGGATTAGCAAAATTTTCACGCTACAGCTCCAGGAATATCATTTTAGGGGGCTTGCTGCTGTCCATGGTCTTTCATTCCGTTTTCAATTTCTTTACTCTGGGTATCCCCCAGATCTCATTCGGTATCTTCATTTTCAGCTTTTTGATGTGGGTAATATTGTACAGATCAATAGCCAGGTTGCTTAAGATTTCACCATATTACCAAGAGCAATCGGAAAAAGCGGGTAAGGAATTTAACGATGATATTGAAGATGGATAAAGTGAAGATAATTTTTGTAGAATTTTATACTACTAAAAAGTATGTGATTCAAGTTTAAAAGAGAATCTGGCGAGATGTAATATCTCCCTTTCTTTTTGACCCTGTGTTTTATTATAATTTTTAAAGCATTATTCGCAATATGTAGCTACAAAGCCCTCAACGCCTTCCCGTTCCGAGAAACCCAACTCCAGAGCAGTGTGCCAGTCCTGGCAAGCGCCCTCCTTGTCCTGGATGCTGTATCTCGCCAGACCACGGTTAAAGTAAGCCTGAGCAAAATTAGGATTCAGTTCAATAGCTTTGTTATAGTCCTCCATGGCTCCGTCCAAATCCTTTAAAAACAAACCCCTATAGGTTGCCCGGTTTTCATAAAAAGCAGCATTAAGGGGATTGTTTTGGATCAATAAGGTGAACCTGTCAATCTCCCTTTGGTAGCGCTGAAGATTGATCCAGGTGCCTTTCATCTGCTCCCCCCTGCCAGCACAGGGATCTTCGAGTAACTTCAGGATCAGCTCATCTTCAAAGCCGAGAACCTCATAGATACCTTGTTTATTCAGACAAGCGTAATCACCCCCTTTATCCGTAAAAGTCATAACATTTCCCTTTACCGAATATGTCCCGTACACTTCTAACTCATCGTCATCGATCATATCCGCTCCAAAGGTGCTGTCGGGTTTGAGTTTTAAGATTAGAATGGGTATTTCGGCATCCTCGGTAGTTTTAACCCAGGTACCAACCACCCAGACAGAAGAGTGTTGCTCGGTTTCTTCCCTCTTCTTGGAACAGCTAAGAAGGGCAAGGGTCAATATCAGAATAGCTAATAATTTCCAGCGGAATTTTCCGGGTAACATCGATCACCTCATTTTGTTTAATACTTTAGGCTAAAGATTATCGTTCAATCCGAAAATTGCTTTATATATATTCAAGTTATTAAGTCATATTCAATATAGGCTAATCGCTTATAAAGTCAATTAAAAGCGTGAGATTCCGGTCAAGACATAATTGACTTGACGTGAAGGTCATTTTTTATAAGTTTTGGTCTTTTAGAAGATTTCTTAGGATTTTCAAAAAAAAACTTAATCATATTCGCAAATAGCATAATGAAACCGAAGGTAAATCCGATAATAAGTTCACCGGTTACGGCAGGATGTTAGCCAAAGAAACAATCCAGGGCCAGAAAGCCGATATGGAGAGCAAAATGGGTACAGACGGGAAGCGCATATATATAGAGTTTTCGAGTACTCAGGGTATTCTTTGGGGCTGGAATGGAAGTAGTTTTTAAGGGATTATACTATAGTTTTTAATGAATACAAAGCAAACCGGAATCCTGGCCATTCTGGCCGCCAGTATAATGTGGGCGGTAGAACCCATCTTCGCAAAGCTTGCCTTTGAAAGCTCTACCTTTATTCAAACCTCGGCTATCCGGGCAGTTTTTGTAGCATTAACAGCGCTTGCTTACATTCTGGTTAATCCCCGGGCAAACTTGAAAGTAGCTCCACGGCAGTGGCCTAAGCTAGTCTATATTGCATTGATGGGAACGGTTATTGCGGATCTCCTTTATTACCTTGGCTTAACACGGGTTCCGGTTCTCAATGCTGTGTTACTGGGCCATTTGCAACCCGTATTCGTGGTAATTATGGGCTTATTCTGGCTCCGCGAGGATAAGCTAAATAAATACGATTACCTCGGTATAGGGATCATGCTTCTGGCAGCGATTATGGTTACTACCAGGACTTTATCAAACCTCCTGAACCTGAAACTGGGAACCATGGGCGATCTGATCGTTATTATTGCAACTTTTGCATGGGCAACCACAGGAATAGTAATGCGAAAGTACCTCAAAGACATGAATTCGGGAAGTATAACTTTCTACCGATACTCAATATCCGCAGTGCTACTCATTGCTTACCTCCTGTTCTCAAAGTCGCTGGTCTTCGATAATGTTTATCAAATATTAGTAGGGGTCATTGTCGGAATTGGAACCATCCTGTATTACGAAGGACTGAAAAGGATCAAGGCCGCCCAGGTCTCCGCCCTGGAATTATCCACTCCGTTCTTCGCCGCAATACTCAGCTACCTGATTCTGGGTGAAACAGTTTCCGCAATGCAGGTAATGGGGATTATTCTGTTATTCTTAGGAGTATATTTTCTGTCCAGAAAAGAGGAGACCTTTTTTTAGAAAGCCTATATCCGATAAAACACTTGACCAAGTATGTCTTTATAATATTATTTAATGGAATTTTAAAGGAGGTTT
>JAFGGQ010000150.1 GCA_016930435.1 bacterium | reverse complement strand
ATACTTATTATATTAAAAGTTGCTATAAAAGCTTAAGAATTAGAGGGAAGAAATGCTTCGACTTGCAAATAGTAAAGAGATTGAATTTTACGAAAATTTTCTATATCCATTTCAGGATAAAATATTCGAATTAATCCAGTCAGAAATGTTTTATCTTACTGGTGTAACTTGTCTCTCAAGATTCTATTATGAGCATAGGTATTCCGACGACCTCGACTTTTTCTTTGATGGATTTAATTACCCGGAAGAAAAATTTGAAATTGATTTTAGAAAGATCGTAGAAAGGATAAGCAATAATTATGAAATCAAAATACTCGATAGCAGTCTCTATTTTAAAAGAATGATCGTGTACAAAGATGAACAACCACTTAAGATAGAGTTTATTTTTGAGTATTTTAAGACAATAGGAAGCCGGAAAATAGAAAAAAATATCAAATTTGATTCTAAAGAAAATATAGTTAATATGTAATTTAGTTGCATGGTATTATTTGAAATTTACCATAACTGCCACCGGATGCATGGATGGTTTGCCTCTCCTGTATTGTTGAGTGATGATTGCTCTTGTAAAATTTAGTGAGTTTATCATTCATCTTATTTCCATAACATCAACCTACATATTTATTATAGATTTCTTTCAGTAATCATGATATCTATTTTTATTGATCAAGGTTTTTACAAGATTTTAGTGACGTTTTTCAAGTCATCCATTTGTCTAATTTACTTGAAATAATATCCTTAGTACTTTATTTTTGCAACTAATTTGTACATGATCCAAAAATAATAACCAAAATTTTGTATGGTCTTAACCGCAGAGTAACCAACAAGGTTGGTTTGCGCAAATTAGGCGCAGAGAAACCGAATAACATCTTCTTAAAGGAGTTATTGGAAATGATTTAGGCTTGTTTGCCAAAATTGCTCATAAAGTGCAGGTAAAACATATTTTTAGAGTGTAGCTTATTTGATCAATACAGCTTTACGGAAGGTCTTCATAATACCAAGTTGCGCACGGAACAAATAGACCCCCGACCTGATTTCCTTTCCGGGTATCCATTGTCTTTCCCCGTCAGTCAGGGTGGCTACTTTTTCCCCCAGTATATCGAATATTTCCACCCTCGCATCTTTAAGGGTGGAGACAATGCAGGAAATATTGAAGGGATTCGGAAATATATTCAGTTTAAGTTTTAAATTACCAGAATTATCATCATCGGAGGCGAAAAGATGATTTCTTTGAACGTAGAACCAAATGGGATTGGTAAAGCAACGGTAGGAAGAGCCGGGGTAGATATATTGTTCGCCCCGGTTGAAGGTACGGGCTTCCAGGCGGTAGCAGCACCATCCCTCTTCAATGGGCAAATCAACAGGGATCCTGAAAGAGCCTTCTAATCCGGTAATGAACGAATCCAGGGATATGGAATCCGAGAAGAATACTCCGGGGTAGGTCCTTTTTAGGGTAAGCTGTTCAATAGGTCCTCCGAAATCGCTGGTATTTTTATATATTATGTATAAAGAGTCATTACTACCGTAAATAAGGGTGTCCGATTGACCGATTATTAATTTATTTCTGTGAGACGGGTGGTTATTGAGAGCAACCAAAACGGCAATCGGTCCGTCGGTGGCGATTGTAGAGCCTTTGCGCAGGGCGTTCATTATTGCTTCCTGGCTTGATCCTTCGGGGCAATAGGCCATGGTCCGGACCTTGGCGAAGGCGTTATCTGTGGCATAGACATCGGGGGAGGGAACACCCATAATAAAGGGGTGGTAGGTGAAGTAGTTAAAGTCCCCATGAGCATCGCTGCCGCCGTCAATAAAGATTTTGCGGGGAGGTTCGCCGATCGCATCCGAAATCTCGGTCCAAAGAAAGTAGTCCCAGGTTTCCAGTCCCATCAGGAGGTCCTCATCCCAATGGCCCTCCTCGCCCAACATCGATCCATTAGAAAAGGGGAAGGGATTGCAATAGCTGTCCATGTCCACATCAATGTCCCAGACTGACCTTTCATTCCAGATTTGTAGTCCCTTTAGTACCCCCATTTTGATACCGGAATCGATGATTTCATTTGCCCAGATATAGTCCTGATCGTAAGGGTGAGCGGCATAAGCCACCGCTTCAGGGGATGCAGCAAGAAAAGCATAAACGTCTCCGTGGTCCCGTTCGGCTTCTCCGTCCGGGAGCGGAGCGGAGAAAAACTCATTATTTCCATATATGAGTAAATGGTTCCTGAAGGATGTATAGGTCTGAATTTCCGCTTCTTCGCCCCGGATAATTATAGGGTTGTGATTACCATAAATGGCAATACTATCGGGTATCGCGAGCCAATCGCTTTGGTTCAGATCGTCAACGATAATTCCCAGAATGATACAGGAGTCGGAAGCATGGTCGGTCGTTGTTACAAAATCAATGCCCATAGCTCGGGAGCAGTGAAACAACATCCTGAAGGTACCTCCGAATTCGTATGGATTCACGGTAAAACTGGTGTGAAAATGGGCATCCCCGGCGTACCAATGAGCCATTTTGGGCATTTCCGCGGTTCCGATTTTGATAGCCAGTACTTTGGAAAAACTCTCGTCCCAGGGGAGACCGTCCTCAAAATCGATAATGCCTTTTATGTAAAGAACATGACCGGCTGTATATCCAGTGGGAACGGGAATAAACACAATAGTATCCCAAGGGGCTAAACTCATATCCTCGATAACCGGGTCATATACCTTACTGAATACGGTGTCAGTGTTGGTGAAATCATAACCGGCCCGGGAACTGGGGACTTCGATATATAAACCCTGTAATTCCTCTAAGTCAATAACATCGGCATCCCGAATGATAAATTGTACCGGTATTTGGACAGTATCGCTTTTAATGAACCAGGGAGCGTCGATCTGCATATCCTTGGCATAGGAATTGGGATAAATAGTCTGGCTGGAATTTAAAGGAGTATAGTCAGCCCGGTTTGCTTTAAAAGTAGAAGCAATCACACAAAAAGCGATCACAACGAGAAGCAAATAATTTGTTCTAATCCTGGTATAAATCATCAGTCAATATTGTGTTTATAAATTTCCCACTACTCTTTTCTCAATAAATTTAACTAACAAGGTAATCCGGTAAATCTGGTGTTTCGGCTATATACCTTTTAAACCAATAATAAAGCTGATGGTGATGGCTTTGTCAATAAAATTTATGAAAGGGTATTTTACCTGTATGCCTCTGATCTTGCCTTCGCAAAGTTAAGGGAAGTTTATCCACTTCAATAAGCTTAAACGGCTATTCCCGGTGATTAAAACAATATATCCGGGTTTTCTCTGTCACGTTATGTTCATTTTTTTACCCGTAGAGTGAGGAGATTATCCTGGAATGGGAAAAAGTATCCCAAGGGCATTGTTTATTCGCAAATATAATGTTTATGATCGTTGGCTATGATACGAACCATGATATCACTTTCCTCAAAGAAACAGGGGTCGGTTTCGGAGCCCATATCCCAGATGATATTTCGGGTAATAGCGGGTTCGGGGGTAACCCAGCCGGTGTCAGAGGGTGCAACAAAAGAGTAGGGTATGATGTCCCATGTGGTTCCGCCATCCCGGGAAACCTGTACAGAGATGTAAATTGAATCGTCATTGGGGTCATCAACCTGATAGGAAATATCAACTATCTTGGAGCCGTCGGTGCGCTGGTGAAATTCAACAAAGAGTACTAATGGTGGTTCATTAAGGCGGCATATCGAGAAGACGCAGCTTGTGTCCTGGGAATAGTTACCAAAGCTGTCGTAGAGGGCAACCCTGATCCGAGCCTGAATGCTGAATGTGTCCGGAATCGGGGACCAGATATATTGGGAATCGTTGTCACTCACTCCTAAAAAGGAAAAGGTTCGGCCTTCATCCAGGGAGTAATATAAAGAGCAGTTTGAGGATGGGAAGACGAAATCATCCCAGACCTGCCAGTATATCGTATCGTTTTCACCGGCAATCAGGGTATCTCCACAGATAGCGCTATCGATCAGTGTAAGCGGGTTTCGGGAATCCAGGCAGCCTGGGGAGGTAGTGTATGTACTTACATACCAGCTTATTTCGGCTTTATATATCCGGTCGGTGGCCCCCAATTCCGCATACCAGAAGTTCTGGCCATCGTATGTCAATCCTTCCGGGCCGCCACCCGTGGCGCTGTCATAGTAGGGCATGGGGATGCTGGAGATTACTGCTCCGGAATTCAGGTTGATCTTGATAAGGGTGCCGTTATCCAGCAGGCACCACAGAAACCCATTGGCATAAGCAAGTCCTTCCGGGGAATCCGGCAAAGCAGGGGTAAGCAGTGAATCTGACAGGGTTAGATCAAGAGCATTGATTTTATAGCAGCGATTATTGGACCGCGCCGCATAGATGAACCATTCTTCGCTCTCGCAGTGGGGGGCAGCGGTGATTCCGGAAAGCGGGGCTTCTGCTGTCCCTAAATTAGCCGAACTATCAACCGTAGTCCCGGTGGTCAAGTCGAACCGGAATACCTTTCGGGAATTGCTGATATACAGGCGATTATTTAAGTATGCCAGGTCTTCCAGGCCTGACATGCCAACCGGGTGGCCTACTATATAGGTATCCACCATTGCTTCGGTTAATGTATCCACCTTAAATATGGTATCGGGGAATTGACCCACGTAGAGGTATTCACCGTCCCAGGTCAGGCCGCCCCCACCGGGCCCACCGCGGGGGAAAAGCCTAAGCAAGGAGTCGGTTAAGCTCAAGCCTGTTGGAATGCCGGAGATTAGTTCTATCCGTGCCCGGAAGGAGCAGGCCTCGGAATCAGGCAGATCTTCGCTCATCACCCATTGAAAGCAATGTTCACCTGGGCTTACACAATCACCCACGTTTGGTGAGGGATAAGCGGACAGTGTATCCAGGAGGGAATCCAGGGGTACGGTCCAGGTCAGACCGCTCTCTCCGGAGAGCCGGGGCAATATCAGAGCAAAACTGGAATCGGGATCCGAGAAACGGTAGCAAAAATAGACCAGGTTCTGACTGTCCCGCAGAGTTTCCTCATAAAACCATACCATATCTATGTGGGGTTGTTCATCTCCAGGTGAAACAGAGAAGAAGACTGTATCCGCGCCCCAGTTACAGAAGCTGTCACGAGCGGCGACGATAAGGGTGCAAAAAGGGCATTCCCGGTCTGGGGTGAACCAGGTAATTGTGGAGCCGGGGACCGTATAATGTTCATCGATCCCGCAGCCTGAGATATATAGTTCGCATAATCCGCTATGCCAGAAGAGGTCATCCACGGTCCAGCTGAAATCATTCATTTCCCCTGCTGGGATAAAACCTGGAGTGGTACTATTTACTTCGGGTGAGCGGGAATCCACCGGTCCGCTGGCATAGCTTATTGCTTGCAGGTCTCCACCCATCACCAACCAGGCATTGACCTTTTCAGAGACCCCAGCCCACCAGCCCCGATCGGAATAGGTTACCTGCAAAGGTTCTGATGAATTCACACTCATAAAGTTGCTGATGGTGGGAGTATAATCCTCTTCATGAAAATAGCTGAAAACTCCTCTGTTTAAGATGTAAGAGGAATCCACAGAGCCATCATCCAGAACATCAAGTTCGATCAAATTTCCATTGGTAAATGAAACTACGGCATATTTGCGGCGAGGGAATCCCCGGCTGGCATCGATTGACCCGATGGCAGGGATAATGTGCCGCCTGGATAAAAGAGCCTCGGGGAATAATTGAAAAGCATACATATAGTGCCTGTCCACATGGCTTCCCCAGGGATCGGTGGCATAAACATCCGAGATATAAGAAGCCGCAACGGGTCGGTCAGACAATACCGATATTTCATTTTCTGTAGTATAGGTTACCAACCCGCCGGCAGCGGGAGTAAAGGGAGTGCCATTGATAGTAACGTTTGTGCCTGCTTCCGGGGCGACCACTTCAACCCGGGTAAGCAGGGAGATTACCGTATGTGAATAGCCATGAACCTCCGGGGCATAATATTCTGAACCCAATAAGGTTACCGGAAGTAAATTATAGGCGCAGGTTGTACTGTAATAATCCGAAGAATGAAATGAATTGACCACAATGATCGGTTTTTCGTTTACGGTAGTGATGTGAGCGGGATGAGTAATGGTAGAAAAGGTATTGTTCTCGCCCGAATTAAGAGTAAAAGTCAAATCGGTAGATCCGGAGTAATCGTTATCTACGTTTACGGTGGTGTTGTTTTCAATAGCAAATACAGTGGTGAAATCCGCCGGGGGGACGGCATAGTCCGAGCCTGCCAGGGTAGAAGGATAGAGTGCATAGGAGTAGGTTCCATCTTCGTATATCCCGTGATTTGAGCAGTAGTAGTAATAATAGGAGCTTAGCGGCAAATTAGCGAAAATGTGTGTTCCTTCTATAATATAAGCGTCGGAGAATGATCTTGCCTGATTTGTATTAAGGACAAAGAATGTATCGACGACCCCGTCATTATCGAAATCGATCTGAATTGCAGTGGAGTCATATAGTGCCCTCAAGTACAATATACTCCCGTAGCCGCTGGTACAACCGGTATAGGTAACCACGTAAGGAAGCCAGTATTCGTAAAGGCCGGGATAAGTGCCCAGTCTGATCTGGAAATCCCGTGACTCGAAATCCGGGAGATCGGCATTAAGTAACCAATCGAAGCAATGTAAGCCGGGCAGCACTCCGGGCCCCAGGTCACCGGAATCGTTAAATAGGGTGATCGCGGATGTTTCCCAGGTTGCTCCGCCATCCGAACTAAGCTCCAGGCTGATATCCGAAGGATCACCAGAAAGCTGATAGCAGATCTCTACAATATTACTGTCGTTACAGGCAGTTTCCTGGTTGAACCATAAGGAGTCGATTGATGAATCAGCAAGCGCATTGGATACTATTACCGTCAACGCAAAAGATGCGAATAGTAGCCCAAATGTCCTTTTAATATTTTCTATACCCAACCTACACCTTGACCCTTTATATATTCAGTAGAAAACATAAAGCATAATGTCGAATTGTCAAACACTTTAATTTAAACCTAAACAGAGGACTTATAAACCTTGAACCAATTAAATTCACAGGGATCATTAGCATTTGATATCTTCTCTTAAGCTCCGCTTACAACCCCCATTATTTCACTTTTAGGGTGGATGACTGAAAATTCTATTCCGAGTATTTTTCTTTGCTTGAAGAAAAATGACATTATTTTGATCGAGTGTATGGGTTTGAGATAATCAAAGGGGGTTTTAACCCCATACTAAGGAGTATAATCATGCCGTATATTTGCGCCTGGATCCATTTTATTTGGGCAACGAAGAATAGGGAACCGTTAATTCAAAATGATTCTAAAATAGAACTATATAAGCATATTAGAGAAAACGCCCGTGAAAAAAAAATTCATCTTGATTTCATAAATGGGACCAAAGACCATGTTCACTTATTGGTATCCCTCAATTCAGGTTTGTCTATTGCAAAAGTTGCACAACTCTTGAAGGGTGAATCTTCAAAATGGGTGAATGAAAACAAAATTTTACCTCATTATTTTAAATGGCAAGAAGAATATATTGCAGTTTCAATAAGTAAATCTCATTTAGAAAAAGTTAGAAACTATATTAAGAATCAGGAGAAACATCACAATCATATATCTTTTCAAGAAGAATATGATGAATTCATGAAAGTGCATGGATTTGAGATAATCAAAGGGGGTTAAAGTCCCATTTTTGCAGTTTGTTATATTTAAATAGTCTAAAATGCTCATTTGCCCCGTGCTTCAGCTCGGGGGAAAGAGAATCAAAAAAAGAAAGGGGGTTTT
>JAFGGQ010000021.1 GCA_016930435.1 bacterium | reverse complement strand
TAATGAGATCAATAAATATCTTGATGTCCTGGAAGCCGATAATAAAATCGAATCCCTTCGTCTTGAGAGGGGGCTTTTTTATCAGCTTAAACACAGGTGAATTTTCGCGGCTAAAGACCTGTAGGTTTTTAGAACAAGGATTATAATTTAAATAATCAATTCTCTCATTCCGGGTATGGGGCGGGGTATAACAGTTTTCTGCACCAGTAATCCTTTTTCCTCCGCGTATTGGCAACCAGCTTTCAGGGCGCTTTCCACGGACCCCACTTTTCCAGTGAAGGTTACGAAGGATTTACCGCCTAATCCGTACGCAATACGGATTTCGATGAGTTTAACCTCGCCGGCTTTCGCCGCCGCGTCGGCAGCCATGATCGAAGAAGCTACGGTGAAAGTTTCGATAATCCCAAGAGCATCGAGTTTATCCACCTCCGTAGTCCCCGAAATGGCCGGGATAAGATCCGGGTGAATGTTCGGTATCACTATTTTATCAACTACACTGGCGGCACCTATAGCATCTCCATGCTTCATAGATACCTTGACAGCACCCACTTTTCCTGATAAAAGAATTACGAACTTCCCGGCACATACCGGCCTGGCAAATAAAAGCTCCACCTCGGCAGCCTTCAACATCGCATCCAGAGCTTCTATACCCTTGGCAATACTGTTAAGTTCTAAAAAACCTATGGTGGGAAGCATTTCGTACTCCTTATATAAATTAAATTTCAATTACCTTTGATGCCTGCCAAAAAATTCAAAACCAACTGTATTGTCATCCCGGTTCCTTGCTTTATTATAACCAGGGTTCAATTTCCATAAACTGCCCAATCCTCGTTATTGCATATCGCAACCGGATCCGAAGTGCTAAGAAGGAGCAGCGAATTCAATCTGCTCTAAAACCTTTTTTGCAGCTTCAAGATCCTCTTCGTTAACGTAAAGTATAAACTCACCCATCTCCGCCTGATATGCCGAAGCCAGAACATCCTTTTTCTTCAGAACCGTTTCGATACCCTCATTCTCCAGTATCTCCTTGACCATCTCCGCAAATGAATATAACTGTATTGTCTTAAGTTTGACCATATAACTCCTTAAGTTGCTATTAATTTACCCCATTTTAAAAGGGTGTCAATACAAATGTAGGCGGCAATAGTTTTGGCCGGACTGCGGACGGGGCAGATCGCTAAATACATTTAAAATGGTCTGACCGGAGAGATAAATAAAAGTCAGAAGGGAATTCCGCTATAATACTACCCTGTCGAATAACAACTCTGGAATCGCAATGAAACAATTGAATCCCTATGGAGAGGCGCTTTTCGAACATTGCTGAGACAGTTGGATTGAGCAAATATCCTGTTTTTAAAAGAGTAATTTTTAAATGTCGAAAATACCAAGTTTTGTTCCACCGTGAAAATTTGCTTTCAAGCAGATGCTTGACAAGAGATAATAATATATTATTTTACAGATATAAAACCAATCGAATTTTATAAGGATCTCCTTATGGCCGGTGAGATAGAGATTATTATTATAGCCGTAGTAATCCTTGTTATAGCCTGGATAATCACCCGATTGAATAGCCAGATTAGCCAGTTAAAAGATGATATAAACCTGCTGAGAAAGCGATTATTAATATTAAACACCAGGTTAGATAAGGCTGGTTCGGGAACATTCCCTGCCCGTTCAGAACAGGATAAGTCGCGGAATGCATACGGGATTGACGCTGATAGTTCTGAGAACTGGGAATCCAACAATCTTGCTCCTCAGGTCAAGAATTATCTGGAGCAGAAGGAGAAAAGCGGCACCCAGACTATTTGCAGTAAATGCGGCAAGGAATACAGCCCTGAACTTGATAAATGTCCTAAATGTCATTATATAAACGTAGAGAAATTTGGGTTAAGGACATTCGGTCAGGATAATTCAGCTAAAGATGCTAAATAAAACCAGCTTCCCTTTGGTATCTGCAATAATTCCCACTTATAATCGCTCCGGTTATTTGGAAAAGGCAGTGCGTTCCGTACTTGCGCAGGACTATCCTTATCTGGAGCTGGTCATAGTGGATGACGGTTCCACGGATGATACAGAGGAGATACTGACGCGTTTCGGAAGCCGTATCCGTTATTTTTATCAATCTCACCAGGGTGTAAGCGCTGCCCGGAATATGGGTTTTCAGGTGGCCTCGGGTGACCTGCTGGCATTCCTGGATTCGGATGACCTGTGGAAACCCTCTAAAACCTCTATCCAGGTAAATTATTTCAGGGAGAACCCTAACACTCTGATCTGTCAAACTGAGGAGGTCTGGTTCAGGAAGGGGATACGGGTGAACCCCCGCCATAAACACCGTATGGAGGATGGCTGGATATTTCAAAAATGCCTGAAATCATGCGTTGTCAGTCTTTCCTCGACAATGTTTAAAAGGGGGTTGATCGAAGAGGTTGGTTACTTTGATCCCGCTTTCCCGGTCTGCGAAGATTACGACTACTGGTTGAGGATCGCTTACCGGTATCCTATACATTTGATCCCCCGGAAGCTGATCATTAAGCACGGGGGAAGAAAGGATCAATTATCGCTTCAGTTCAAAGGGCAGGATAAATATCGCATTCTTTCCATTATAAAGCTTATGCGCAGTGGATGCCTTAACCAGGAGCAATATCAGCAAGCTTTGGAGGAACTGCGGGAAAAATGCCGTATTTATGGTAATGGCTGCCTGAAAAGGGGGAAGATAAGAGAAGGTGAATATTACCTGGGTCTTCCAGGCAGTTTTAACACGGGAATCTCTTAGGTTTTATGCTCTTTTTTCTTGGCTGCGGGGAACAGGACATTGTTCAATATCAAACGGTAGCCAGGTGAGTTTTTGCACAGGTTCAGATCGGTTGGGGGGTCCCCGATCAAGTGCATATAATCCTCTGGATCATGACCTCCAAAAAAAGTAAAAGTCCCTTTTCCAAAATTTCCATGAATGTATTTTGCAATGCCTGCGCCCTCGTGCTCGGCAAGGATGGTCACCGATTTTTTTATCAGTGCGCTCATGAATGCGGTGTTCTGACCGAGAAAATCCTTAACTACACCTACATGATTTTGAACCAGCATGCAGGGCACAGGGTCGTATTTTGCCGCAAACTCGAACAGGGTGAAGAAATTAGCTTCTGCAGCGTTCTCGCTCCGATCCAGCATTGATTTTGGTACATCGATATTTGAATGCTCGTAAACATAGGGATTAAGTTCAACCTGGAAATTTTCAAAAGCAAGGCATTCCTCGTAATCCAGTTTGTCCTGGCAGGATGGGTCCGGTGGATCGCCGTCAAATTCCATAGGGACGATATCGGTATGATGCGCGCTCAGCGCAATATCATAAGTATCTGTTGCGGAGCACATAGCGAACAGAAATCCTCCCCCGGCGATATATTCCTTGATCTTCTGCGTAACTGCCTTTTTCATCTCGGATACCTTGGAGAATCCCAGCTCCCGGGCCATCTGCAGATTAATGGTAACCGCCTGCTGATACCACACCGCATTACGATAGCTCGCATAGAACTTACCATATTGTCCGGTAAAATCCTCATGGTGAAGGTGTAGCCAGTCATACTGCTCCAATTCCCCGGCCAGAACCTCTTTATCCCATACGGTAGTGTAGGGAATATTAACATATTCCAGGGCCAGCCGGACTGCGTCATCCCAGGGATCCTCGGTAGCGGGTACATATACCGCTATCTTAGGCGCTTTCTCCAAAAGAACCACTTCCATGTTACTGTTATCGATCTGATTATAGATAGCGGCAAGCTGAGAACCGTCAATCACCTGATATCTTACCCCCCTCAACCTTAACTCACGCTCGATTTCAGGGCTGTTCATTGTCAGAAAGGAACCTCCCCGGTAATTTAGCAGCCATTCCACGTTGTGTCCCTTTTCCAATACCCAGTATGCGGCACCGTAAGCATTAAGATGATCTGTCTGCTCAAGGTCCATAAAGATCAACAAACGATCAGCCAGGGCGCTACAGGCAATTCCTATAATTATTATAACAACTATTATGGCTATTGTCAGTTTTTTTTCCATTTTTCTAAAAACACCTTCCTATCTTTTAGTAACTTCCTGAAGTTTGAAAATGGCAGTTTTTCAATACTCGATTCATCAAAACGGATAGTGATCAGTTGCTTTAAAAAGTTGATATCTTCAACGGTGGCTTTTCCCCGAATTGTTTCCACCGTTTCCCCGATACCTGGAACTTTATCCGCTTCTGTTTCGTAATATTCCTGTTCATATCCCAAGCAACACATCAGGCGGCCACATAGCCCGGAGATCTTGCTTGGATTGACTGCCAGGCCCTGTCCCCGCGCAAACTGGGTGGGTATAGATTCAAAGTGGTTCAGAAAATTAAAGCAGCAAAGCGGTAATCCGCAAGTTCCTATGCCCCCGAGTTTTTTGCTTTCATCCCGGGCTCCTATCTGCCTTAGTTCAATTCTAACCCTGTAATACGCAGCCAGGTCCCTCACCAACTGCCTGAAATCCACCCGCTCCGGCGCCGTGAAATAAAAGGTGATCTTGCTCCCATCAAACTGCTGCTCCACATCCACCAGCTTCATATCCAAACCACGGAATTCAATCAGTTCCTGGCACATCCGGAACATCTCATCCTCTTCCTGCCGGATCTTTAGCAGTCTGATTTTATCCTCCTCATTCAGTTTCCTTAATACCTCCAGAGGATAGCGATGCTCATCGTCTTTCATAAGTTCTTCGCTAATCTCAAAATGGATCCGACCAACATCCTGGCCCTTTTCAGCCTGAACTGCCACCAGGTCATTCTTTTTCAGATCCAGTTTATTCCGGTCAATAAAGTAACCCGTACGGTCCTTTTTGAAAATGACAATATAATATTTCCGGGATATTGATTTGGGTTCTTTCCCATCCCTTATTTCATTTTTTGATATTTCCATTTCGCAACCAACTATGTTAAAGGTTTCCTTTGTAAACAATATATACTATAATAAAAAATACTCAACATTTTATTTCAGACAGATCACAGCCCTGATACGTGTCTGAGTTTCTCCCTTAAGGACTCCCAGATAAATACCGGAGGGCACTGTTAGGCCATTCCGGTCAATCCCCCGCCAGGGTATCCGGTGCACGCCCCCTTTTGTATAGCCTTCAAGAAGCGTCAACAGCTTTTCCCCACGAAGATTGAAAATACTGAATTCGACAAATTGTCCTGCAGGAAGGGTAATTATCCAATGGATTTCTTCATTAAAAGGATTGGGAAATGGTTGAAGCAGTTCAAAGGATTCTACCATGGTTTTTGTGGATTCACTTATATTGGTATAATCAACCGAGAAATCCCAGCGGCAGTAACTCCCGATATTGTTCGGCAGGCAGTAATCCGGACTGTCATGAGCTTCGGTAATGCAGACCACTACGGTGGACCGGTCCGGGTAAGGAATAGAAGGGGTATAGACCATGGTGGAACCTTCCCAGCTTATTTCGGGGTTATGATAGCGATAGGGTACCCCGTTGACTGTGATAACACAGGATGTTCTATCCACACCGCTGAGAGAGTCGAATATCACTACTGACACCCGCTGGAAGGAATCGCTGACCACGGAACCATCAGGGGGGTTTTGCCCACTTATCAAGGGGCCTTCCAGGTCAATGATCAGGGAATCACGGATACTGTCCGGACAAGTGCATCCGAATATATCGGTGCAGCGCATTAGTTGGTAATTTATTACACGGCCATTGGTGAAGAAGAGATCCGGGATATGGACGAGGAGGGTATCCCCCCTCATTTCCAGCTCTCTCCCGAAATAATCGAAAAGGTAAGGTCCCACCTTGACCCTCAGGTTGAAGGTATCTATGCCCTCCTCTTCATAGAGCAGTATTTTAATGGGGATGCTTTCACCGGAAGTACAACTGGCATACCCGGATGGACCCAGAAGAGTAGCTCTGGGAGGCTCCCCGCTGATAATGGGGATATTCACGGACAGGGTATCATAGATGGTGTCCAGGGGGTGTGATCCTGAGTTGATCCGGTAAACTATGGAGATGACGGTATCGCTGGAATATTCAGCGGAATCGATCTCGATCAGCCATGCTGTAGCCCCTATCCCCTCGGGAGTTAGTGTCGGAGGATTGAGCTCATGACAAAGCTCCGGGGGATGATAATAATCCCCGTATGTTCTTAATTCGGGGGGTATTTCGATACAGACTTGAATATTCTCGTATGTCAGGTATCCGGTATTAACCACAAGGCATGAGCTTTCAAAAGGATTGGGTGATAATCGGCAATCGCATCCACCCAGTGCTGATGGTGTTATAGGGATAAGGGTGAGTCCTTCGGAAACCTCTACACTGCTTCCCAGTCCAATGAATGTGGTATATTCTATGCTTTTTTGTGCCGGGAGCGGTGTTTGGTCCCATCGTAGCAGCAGGCCGCTGTCGTGATAAGTCAGGCCTTCGATAGAGCTGGAGTCGAAATCCCAGCAAAGGTAGTAGAAATCGTATTCCCTCCCGATGGCGAAATGATCCGGGTTAATGGTTCCCATTCCCCGGAGGAATCCTCGTCCGATAACCTGAGTATGTCTTGCTGCTGGCCCAATCTGATAAGCCTGCCAGAAATAAGGAATCCGGTCGCCACTAAATACCCTGCCCACCGGGGTATAATCGAATCCGATGGCTACCGGGGCGTCGTCACGACCCGCAACTAAAAGATCGAAATTAAGCAAGAGACCTACATAATGAAGGGAATTATCGTTATTATAAATGAAGTAATTGACGCGAACCATTCCCAGTGTATCGTGGGAGGTCGCGGTAAGGTTTTGCCGGACCAGGAATTCACCACCCCCGAAGGGTATCTCCCACAATGTAGTGATGGTGTTTCCGATCACCCGGGATTCGATCATGTGTCTGCCAGCGGGTACAAAATCGCATTCGGCCAGCCAGGTCGCATTGGTGATCAGGGTATCGTCGATGCGAAGCACGAAATGGGAGCTGGCCCGGCCTGGTGTCCACGGATAGTTATAATCGAACAGGATCCGGTAGCCGTCAGTATTGCCGATGCCAAAGTAGCCCTCCGTGGTATCGCACTGCACCACTATATCACCGGGTCCCATAACGGTTAGCTGGGCGAATGCAAAGCTCGCCAGGATGCTCAACACCAGAGCAATGATAAGTAAATTGAAATTAAATTCAGATCCGGATATCATATTTTTTGAACCTCCGGTACAGGGTCCGAAGACTGATCCCCAATTCCCGGGCGGTAAGTTCCTTGTCCCAGTTGTTCTTCTCCAACATTCTGATTATCTGGTTGCGGCGACGGTCCGCCACTTCATTTCCTTTACCATTATCATCAGGCTTAAGGGCCTGAAGCATATCCTGGGTTTTCTGCACTTCCTGGTAGATTTTGACCAGTATTTCCAAGATGTTCTGGTTATCCGGGGCGCCATTATCTGGGCGTTTTGCCAGGAATTTCCTTCCTACTGTGGAGTGTTCCTGAAAATAGGGCTCGATATCCTGGGGTAAGACCACTTCGCTGCCGGCCAGGATGAGGGCGTTTTCGATCAGGTTCTTCAATTCCCTGACATTCCCCGGCCAATGATATTCCATCATTCGCTGGAGGGCGGCTCCGGAGATACCTCCGAATTTTGCCTCATTGCCCTTGGAAAAATCCTTCATGAATTTGTAGGTAAGCACCGGGATATCCCTGGGCCTGTCCTTCAGTGGAGGAATGTATATTTTAACACCTGCCAATCGGAAGTAGAGATCCTCTCTAAACCGGCCTTGCTCCATCTCAACCTTTAAATCCTTGTTGGAAGCAGCAATGATCCTGACATCCACCTTTACCCTCTCGCCGCCTCCTACCCTTAAAAATTCCTTTTCCTCGATAACCCTGAGCAGCTTGACCTGGATATCCATAGGTAAATCGCCTATTTCATCAAGGAATATAGTCCCGCCATTCGCCTGCTCAAAATATCCCTTTCTTTGTTTGATAGCGCCGGTGAAAGCGCCCTTCTCGTGCCCAAAGAGCTCGGATTCCAGCACCCCCCTGGGAATAGCCCCGCTGTTTACCGCTAAAAAGGGCTTATCCTTACGCAAGGAATGGTTGTGAACAGCCAGGGCTACAAGCTCCTTGCCAGTACCGCTCTCGCCTGAAATAAGCACCGGAAGTCCGGTAGGAGCAATCCTGATCACCAGATCCGCAAGGGTCTTCAATTCATCCGAGCGACCGACCAGATCGCATTTGTCCAATAACTCCTTTTGCGCAACAAGCGTTCTGATAGTATTGGCAGTAAGCTCATGGTCATAAGGATATTCAACAACCTCGTCCACCAGATTGCTTAAGAAATCCGAAACCATTGCGCGATCGGGAGTGAACAGAATAATCACTAACAAGGGTTGCTTTTTTTGGACGTTCTTTATCAGTTTTTCCGCCGGGAAACTATCCATGGGCAAGCTGATATAGAGCATATCATAGCTTCCCTCCCGAATGCCGGTTAAGCACTCTTTTGGAGATACGCAAATTTCAGCAGGATAAGGGTTATCCCTTAAATTCTCCAGAGCCCCAGCGGGGTCCATGATTAAAACCCGGTAATCATTGCTTCTCATCTTATCTGAATATCCTGAATATGTCATTCACGGTAATGAAAAGGGTTAGAACAACAATGATCAGTAATCCTATCTGCTGAACGATCATCCTTGTTTTAAATTTGAGTGGTTTCCTGTTGACCGCTTCCACCAGCAGGATCAGTATTCGGCCTCCGTCGAGGATAGGTATGGGCAGCATATTTATGAGGGCAAGGTTTATGGATAGGGCAGCCATGAAGAACAGAAAGCTGATCAATCCCGCCCGTGCGGTTTGCCCGGCTACCTGGGCGATCAATACCGGCCCCCCCACATCGTCCAAGGATACCCTGCCACGCAGAGCAGAGCCCAGAAACTGAAACATCATGGTCAACATTTCACCGGTTGTCTGACCAGCCTGATAAAAGGCTTTGAAAAAGGGTAGTTTCTGGAAAATCACTTCAGGAGAGATACCGATCAACCCTACCTGTTGCGAGGAATCTTCTGATGGGACCGTCCCGGCCATAGTCTTAACACTTTCCGCGAAGACATCTTCACCTCGCTGCCACTCCAGAAATAAGGTCTGCTCAGGTTTGGAATGGATCAATTCCACCATATCATTCCAGCTTTTCACCGGGAGTCCGTCAATGCTGATGATCCTGTCCTTGGGTTGAAGACCCAGGTCAGCCGCCGGGGATTCCTCCAGAACGGTACCTACAATGGCGTATTCATAATTGGGCTCCGGAAGTCCCCTGAAAAAGAAAATTCCCCATATTAATGCAAATCCCAAAAGCAGGTTCATAAAAGAACCCGCGGCCATTACAAGCAGGCGTTCCCAGGTCTTCTTGGAACTTAGCATCCAGGGTTCATCCCCCTTCTCTTCGCCAAGTTCCTCCCCTGCCAATTTGACATAACCGCCAAAGGGGATCAGGGATATACAATACTCGGTCTCACCGATCTTTTTGGAGATCAAGGTTGGGGGTAATCCCAGTGAAAATTTCAGGACCCTTACTCCCCGGAACTTAGCAGCCAGGAAATGGCCCAATTCATGAATAAAGATCAAAACGCCCAATAACACTATGGTAGCAAAAATGGTAATTATCATTTTATTCCATCTCTCTTAGTTCTTTTGCTTTATCCCGGATGAAATCCAATCCGGGGGATTCTTGGGGAGCATATTTCAGGTACAGTTCCAACTGGTCGGCCGCCCTCTGATGGTCTCCCAGATTTTCGTAACTCAAGCCCATATTGATATGGGCGGATGCATAATCCGGCTTGATCTTTACAGCTTTCTGGAAAGCCTCGATGGCTTCCTGGTACCTCTGCATGGCAGCCAGGGCAACCCCCAGATTATTATATGCATCCGGATTATCGGGCGCTAATTCTAAGGATTTGTTCATAGCCTGGATGGCTTCTTCAAACTTCCGCTGCGATACCAGGGCAACACCCAGTTTCCAGTAAGTATGGCCGCTTGGCGATAACCCTATACTCCGGAGATAAAGGCTTTCCGCAACAGCATACTTGCCCTTGCGGTCATAGCAATCACCAAGGAGAATATAGCCTCCAGCGTCATCTTTTTCCAGCTCAAGAGCCTTTTGAGTGACCTCAATAGCGTCATCAAATTGATCCTGATAGAAATAAGTGCGCCCTAAGTTAAACAGTGCTCCCGGATAATCCGGCCGAAGATTGAGAGCAAGGTGCAGAACACTGTCCGCTTTGTCATATTCCTTTAGCTGATTGTAAGTCGCTCCCATATTATTATAGACTTCTATGTAACCCGGTTCAATACTTAGAGCTTGCTTGAATTTTTCAAGGGCATCCTGGAAATTCCCTTCCTGGGCAAGAGCCATACCTTCTTTGTTAATCTCGAATGCCGTTGCCCCGGGACCGTATTCATCGTTGATC
>JAFGGQ010000149.1 GCA_016930435.1 bacterium | reverse complement strand
TTGACCACATTCAATCGATAGTAGAGGTCCTCCCTGAATATACCTTCCCTGACCAATTTTTCAAGTTCCTTGTTTGTAGCGGAGATCACGCGCACATCGACCTTGATCAATTGTGAACCGCCGATCCGGCGAAATTCGCGTTCTTCCAGAACCCTCAGCAAGTTAGCCTGAACCTTAGGGCTCATGTCCCCTACTTCATCCAGTAATATGGTTCCCTTATCGGCCAGTTCGAACTTTCCTTTTTTTTGAGATACGGCGCCTGTGAATGCTCCTTTTTCATGTCCAAAAAGCTCTGATTCCAGCAGACTTTCCGGGATCGCCCCACAATTAACAGCCACAAATGGCCCTTTTTCCCGCATACTGCTGGCATGTATAGCCCGGGCAATGAGTTCCTTTCCGGTACCGCTCTCACCCTGTATATATACCGTTGAAGAGCTTTTGGCTACTGTTTTAACCAAAACCAGCATCTCCTGCATATTCGCGCTCTTTCCAATAATATCCTTGAATTGATAACGCCGCTTTAGTTCCTGTCTTAAATACCGGTTTTCCTTTACCAGGGCTTGATGAGCCACGACATTCCGGATAATCAGGTCTATCTCCTCCGGATTGAAGGGTTTGACAATATAATCATAAGCCCCTTCCTTCATCGCAATAATGGCGGTATCAACCGTAGGATAGCCGGTAATAATGACCACTGGCAGATCCTTCTGAATTTTCTTAGCTTCCTTCATTACCTCGATGCCGTCCATTCTGGGCATCTTGAGGTCCACCAGGAGCAGATCCCATTCCTTGCCCTTTATCTCCTCCAGCGCTTTCAGGCCATCCTCGGCAGTAAATACATCATAGCCGCTCTCAGAAAGCCAATCCGCCAGGGATTCCCTGACTATTAGTTCATCATCCACCACTAAAATTTGGGGAGTTTCTTTCATTTTTATTCTCCTGTAATTTTCTTATACAACCATGGCAGAAACAATTGTCCTTTATATCCACCTGCCTGATGGAATTTGAAAAATGCATAACGCACTTTTTGTTCATACAATGCACCATACCATAAGTATGCCCAAGTTCATGGGTCACCTCCTTGCATACCCTTTCTCTGAACAGCCTCTGGCTCGGAGGCAGTCCATAGAACTCCTGTTTTAACCTGCAGGTGGAAACAACCGCTGCTTTTCCGTTGAGCTGGGCCTGTCCGAAAACAAAGGTCAGTACCGGTAAAAACAAATCTACAGGGGTTATACCGATAATCCTGATTGCATTATCAGGGGCGTTTTTTATTACCTCTTTTAGAAGCGTTGTAGCCATATACTGTGATCTTTTATCGTCGTATGCGCTTTCCGGCACCTCCAGCACACTCAGTACTTTAAACTCATGTTTAAAAAGTTCCCGAATGTTTTGGCCAATAATATGTAATAATTCGTTCTCAATATTCCCCAGGGGTAGTAAATAAATCAATGCCACTTTTTAATCAATTTATTTGGTGGTGAATCTGATACTAAATGTGGTTCCCTCCCCCACCACGCTTCGAACCGAGATATGAGCATGATGGGCCTTGATGATCCTTTCCACAATCGATAATCCAAAACCCAATCCCATTCCCTCTTTTCCCGCTTTTGTAGTGAAGAGAGGGTCGAATATTTTGGGTAAATTTTCCTCAGGAATCCCAATGCCGGTATCAGTTATATTTACCCTTACAAAGCACTCGCGACCGGAGCTGCCTTCGGGGATAGTCTCAATAATCAGTTTACCACCCTTGGGCATAGCCTGCACTGAGTTGAGAATAATGTTCATGAAAACCTGTTGTAACTGGCCAAAATCACCCCGGATCTCGGGAAGGACATCCGAAACCTTCTGAATCACTTCAATATTATTGGTTTTGATAGGATCCACAATCAGCAGAAGGCTTTGTTCCAGTATTTCATTTAATTGCAGCGGCATGAATTCGGGCTCGGACCGCCGGGAAAAATTCAGTAAATTCCTTACTATGCGACCCATATTGACAGTTTCCCGCTCCATTATACTTAAATACTTTTCATATTTTTCACCAAGACCGGAATCGCTCAGCATTTTTTTGCGAATCAATTTAATATAGGTCAGTAATCCGTTCAAAGGGTTATTGATCTCATGGGCAACGCTTGCGGCTACCTGACCCAACATCGCAAAACGGTCAGATTGCATCACCTGGTTTCGAAGCGTGGTTATTTCACTAACATCCCGTACTATCTCACACATCCCGATTATCTCATTATCCCGGCTCTTTAACGGAAATGCAGTAACATTGACGATCAGTGGTTTATCATCTTTATCATAAATAGTTACCTCATTACGATATGTGGATATACCCTTTTTTATGATGTTATCAAAAGGGCATGCCTTATCGCATAAACCGCATTTCAATACCTCCTCGCAATTCTTGCCCCTAACCTCCCCAACACAATATCCCGTCATCCAGGTAGCTGCTTTGCTGAAAAAGGTGATCTTCTTTTCTTTGTTTACCGTAAATACGCCACCCTGCAAGTGACTTAAAAGCTGTTCCAGAAAACGGCTGGATGATAATGCTTCCAGATCTGTTTTAGGATCATAAATTCGATCTTCATTTAAATTAGATTCTTCCATATCAACCCTTCCCTCTTTACAGGGTAAAAGTCTAATAATTCTACATTTTAAGGATTATTCTGCATACCACGCATAATAATGTTGCAATATACAACACGACTTATATTCACGCAAGTAAAAAATTTAAAAACATTGATATATTTAGTCTATATACGAATTTGATGCAAAATAATGGGGCTAACGATTAATAATTCAAATAGATTAGACAAATGGATGACTGGATGTGAAACCATTCATTCATCTAAACATCCCGTAACGGTTATGGTAGATTTATAATAATACTATCCAACTAAATTGCATGTAAACCTTGTATTTAAGCTCTATTAAGGATTACAATATTCTCAATATGGTAAGTCTGGGGGAACATATCCACCGGTTGAACAAGCTGTATTCTGTATTGGTGGCAAAGCAATCCGATATCCCGAGCCTGAGTAGTGGGGTTGCAGGAAATATAGACCACCTTCTCCGGAGCAGATTTCAGGATTGTCCTGATCACATTTTTATGAAGTCCCGGACGGGGGGGATCCACAATTAACAACTCCGGTTGAACCCC
>JAFGGQ010000020.1 GCA_016930435.1 bacterium | reverse complement strand
TGGATTATGTGATGAGAAGATAGTGCGAAAGATTGTCGGATATGCTCCTCAGGCTATCCATGAACTGATCCAATATGGGGTACCGTTCACCCGCAATGAAACCACTGGCGATTATGATCTGGGGAAGGAGGGTGGGCACTCCCGCAAACGCGTGCTTCATGTAGGAGATTATACCGGCCGTTCCTTCCAGGAAACCCTGTTAGCCCATGCCCAAGCTCATAAGAATATCGATATATTAACCCATCATGTAGCTGTGGATCTTCTTACCCAGCACCATTTAAAAAATTATACTCTTTCCAGGGGAGAAAAGATAACCTGTTTTGGGGTTTATGCTTTTGATATAGAGCAGAACAAAGTAAGAACCATTCTTGCCAATTTTACCGTATTAGCCACGGGTGGACTGGGTCTGCTTTATAAACACACGACAAATTCTTCAATTGCTACCGGCGACGGAGTGGCTATGGCCTACCGGGCAGGTGCTCGAATCCGGGATATGGAGTTTATCCAGTTTCATCCCACCATGCTATTTTCAAAGAAGTTGAAGCATTCCTTTTTGATCTCTGAAACCCTCCGGGGAGAAGGGGGATTATTACGCCTGGGGAATGGTGAAAAATTCATGACTAAATACCATCCACTCAAAGACCTTGCTCCCCGGGACATCGTATCCCAGGCAATCGATCACGAGTTAAAAAAAAGCGGCGAGGAATGCGTTTACCTGGATATAACTCACCAGAAGCCCGAGTTCCTTATCCATCGCTTTCCCAATATTTATAATACCTGCCTGGAGGAAGGGCTGGATATCACCAAGGATTGGATACCAGTGGTCCCCAGCACTCACTACATGTGTGGAGGGGTTTTGACCGACGAACATGGCGCAACTGATGTTGACAGGCTTTATGCCTGCGGTGAAGTCGCATCGGTGGGATTACATGGCGCAAACCGGCTGGCTAGCAATTCCCTCCTGGAAGGAATTACCTTCGCCCAATTCATCTACCTGGATATTCAATCTCGCTATAAAGAAAAAAGAACCTTTCCGGAAATACCCCAATGGGATGATACAGGTGTTTTCGACGCTCAGGAATGGGTGGTTATCTCCCATAGCTGGAAAGAACTGAGAGACTTTATGTGGAACTATGTCGGCATCGTCCGTTCTAACACCCGATTGGAACGAGCCAGTCGAAGGATCTTCCCTCTTATAGCAGAGATCAATAGTTTTTATCGAAAAAATCCGGTGAAAAAGGAAATGCTGGAACTGCGGAATATGCTCTCTGTCGGCGAACTGGTTATTCGGGCAGCTATAAGCCGGAAGGAGAGCCGTGGACTGCACTATAATATCAATTATCCCAACAAAGACGATCAGAATTTCCTGAAAAATACTATCATTAGAAATCGCGGATTATTTCGGGAAAACCATATTTGAAACCCTTGCAAGGTTAATCCCTTGTAAATTCCACAAAAAAATTCTTGACAAAATTAAAAAAGTTTATTATTGTACTTCAAAATTATTTACATTTGTCTGTAATTAATGATAATTTAATTGTAAAGTCCAATGCCCAAAAAATCTTTTCTTCATCTTTCTCCTGTTAGCAAGCGGCACCTTGCTTCTATTTTCTGCGCAGTTCTGTCCTGTTGCCTTGGAGGATGCGCTCATCATGATCAGGATATTGTGTGCTTAAAACGTCAAAATAGCCCGGAATACATTTTAAACTCCTATCTTTTCCCCGATTCAATATCCCTGTTTTTCAATTCCCCTTACCAGCTTGATCTTCATCCGCGCGACGGTAATCTTGTAGAGATAGTAGGAACTCAAACAGATTCGCTACCCTATAATCTTATCAGGTACGGTAATAGCGGTCCGAACAGCTTTTTACTGATCCAGGATTGCAGTGGCAGTATGCGCCCTTACATTGACGGTGTAAAGAGCTGTATTAATAATTTCATTGCCCTTGCGGGGGATCTTGACGATTTCAGGATAATCCAGTTCGGCGGTACTACCAGGGCAATGAAAAGCTTTACAAATGACAAAAATGCTGCTATATTATGGATAGAACAGGGAGAGCTCCCCCGGCCCAACGGCACACCGTTATTCGATGCTTTGCAATTAGGCATCGATTATCTGGGATCACAGTCATCCAATAAGAACCTGATCCTCTTTACCGATGGGAACGTCTCATCTGCAGAAAGCTATGAAAACCTTATAAAATGGGCAAAAGAAGTAAATATCCGAATATTCGTAGTGGGTTTCGGAACCATTCAACCTGGCCTTTTAAGCGAGTTGGCAAAGAATACGGGCGGAATTTTTATTATGGATGACCAGAGGACATCACCCGAGATCGCTGCTTCCTTGTATAACTGGATTACAAATTACTATAAGCTTACTTATTCTCCGAAATCCAAAAAACTCGACGGCCAGTGCCATCTGGTTTCCTTTAACGTTTTCTATACCCCTATCAAATTCAAGGGGGAATATAAGGTACCCTATGATCCCTTCCAATTTGAAAGTTACAAAGATTCCCTGAATATAGTTGATAGTGATCTAAATGATGACCCCTTCCAAATCCCTCAGGAGCTTCAGGAAGTACTATTGATTCCATTTTACGATATGGGCAATGCCGTTATTTATCCTTCCGCAAAACAGAAACTGGACACCTATCTGGAATTGCTTAAAGAGGTCCCGGAAAATTATTCGATACGGGTTATCGTAGAAGGCTTCACCTGCGATGTAGGTTCGGATGAGAGCAACTTATTACTATCATCGGAACGGACTATCAGTGTGGATGATTATATTACCCCTCGATTACCCTGCAATGGTTCCACCGAATTGCACTGGTATGGGGAGTCCAAACCCATTAATTCCAATGCTACTCCTTCAGAACGGGCTTTGAACCGCAGGGTAACCATTAAGACCATCATTCAATTCGAACAAAGCGCATACTTTTCAGATTAAAGCTCTCATTAATTCAGTTTCAAACTCTGTTTTGTTTGTTCCCTTCTTTGCGTGCTTGGCGGTTTGTTTTTTTAGCGGTCTTTGCGGTTATTCCTTATTTTTATTTTTACAAATACGGATTTGATGTAAAGTCCTCATTTCTTCGAAATGCTTTGCCCAAAGGTTTGTGCCAAGTCACTAAGACAGATAAAAGCCTTACGGCAATAAGTGAACCATCGGATCACAGCCCTTTGGGATCAGGCTTTTTTGATCAGTCCAATGGGAATGATCTCTTTTCCGTGGGATTCATTTATTACTTCAGCCAGGGCCAGGTATATAGCGGAGAAGCCGCAGATAATGCCTTCGAAACCGGCAATCGTCCCGATCAAAGAACTCCCACTCCAATCCCGGATAGCCAGTAACCAGAATAATATTGTAAGGGTAAGGAAGATTGTCTGCAGTGCCCTGTTTTTACCCCAGGTGGCAAACCACATACCAAAAGTAAAAAGTCCCCACATGAACAGGTACCATCCTATAAAGGCATTTGAGGGAGGGTGAATTAGGTTCATTTCGGGCATTAATATCAGGGCGACCAGGCTCAACCAAAAAAGCCCATAGCTTGTAAAGGCGGTAATACCGAAGGTATTGCCCTTTTTATATTCCATTATGCCGGCGATAATCTGGGCTATTCCGCCGTAGAAAATCCCCATGGCCAATATCATTGATCCCAGTGGAAAGAATCCGGCATTATGGATGTTGAGCAGCACGGTGGTCATCCCGAAACCCATTAAGCCCAAAGGGGCTGGATTGCCAAGTTTTTCATTCATCAGTACTCCTTTGATTTATAGATCAGATTCAAAAAAAAGGGCGACCTTTTAAAAGCCGCCCCAATAAATTGTTGATTAGCCACTGGATCAGAGGCCATACATCTCAATTATCTCATCTTTGGTCTTACCCAGTATGTTATATTTCTTTCCAACCTTGATAAAGGCTTCCAGGGCTCTTTCCAGGTGATTTATATCATGCCCTGCCGAGATCTGTGTACGAATTCGAGCCTGGCCCTTGGGAACTACCGGGAAAAAGAAACCTATAGCATAGATACCCTCCTGGTAAAGATCCCGGGACATATCCTGGGATAGTTTGGCGTTATAGAGCATAATGGGTACGATGGGGGTATCCCCATCCTTGATATCAAAACCGGCTTCCAACAGGCTTTTCCGCCAGAACTTTGTATTATTTTCCAGCTTATCCCGCCTTTCCGTACTTCCCATGATCAAGTCCATTACCTTATTTGAGGCGGCTACGACCACCGGAGGCATTGCATTACTGAAGAGGTATGGACGGGCTCTTTGCCGGCACATCTCCACTATCTCCTTGCGACCGCTGACACAACCGCCTGAGGCTCCCCCAAGGGCTTTCCCCAGCGTTGTAGTTATGATATCTATCCGCCCTAACACCCCTTTAAGCTCATGTGTTCCCTTGCCCCGTTTGCCCAGAAAACCGGTAGCGTGGGAATCATCAACGAAAACCAGAGCGTCGTACTTTTCCGCCAGGTCACAGATCTCATCAAGTTTAGCGGTGTCCCCGTCCATTGAGAATACCCCATCGGTCACTATACACCGAAAACGGGCATCCTGATAGGTCTGCAATTTCTTTTCCAAATGCTCCATATTGGAATGCTTGTAGCTTTCATTAAGGGCTTTGCAGAGCCTCATCCCATCAACGATAGAGGCATGCACCAGGCGATCTGCAATAAGCACATCCTGATCATTGAAAACAGCCTCAAATACACCGGCGTTAGCATCCATGCAACTTGCAAAAAGAATAGTATCCTCGGTTTCCAGGAATTTTGTAAGCTTATCCTCCAGGGTCCGGTGAATATCCTGTGTACCGCAGATAAAACGGACCGAGCTCATCCCGAAACCCCGATCATCCAGTCCCTGATGTGAAGCCTTTATCACTTCCGGATGGCTGGATAATCCAAGATAATTGTTGGCACACATATTAATTACATCCATGGGCTGAGCGCCGGAGGGATATTCCACCTTGATCTCCGCTGATTGAGGGCTCTGAATAAAGCGTTCCTCCTTAAACAAACCGCCCTCTTTAATGTCCCTCAGCTCGCCCTGATAAAAATTACGGGCTTTCTCGCTATAAGCCATAACACCCTCCTTGATTAGGCTTTATTCTATGTAATAGTCATCGAATTCCCGGGTTCCGCTTATCATTATTCGAAGAATCTTCCCCAGAAATAATCACATTTTTGAACTTCTCTTTCAGGAAATAAAACTACGGACCACATCGGCGATCCTGTTAACCGTATCGAACGCCTCAGGTGTAGCCTTATCGTCCGGAATGCTTATATTATATTTTCTCTCCAGAAAGGTCTTTAAACTCACCATGGAGAAACTGTCCACGATACCCGAAGAGATCAGTGGGCTGTTCGGGCCAATTTCATCATCCTCGTCCTCCAGATATTCATCAATAACGTATTCCAGAATAGTATTTTCTATGTCTTCCATTTCTCACTCCTTTTGTATTTAGCTGCCAGGTTTAAATTAGTTAGTTTTTAATCATCTTCCAGTGTAGAGGTATCACCGATTTCTTCCCCCCATTCCATTGCCCGGAGCAATCTTCTCATGATCTTTCCAGAACGGGTTTTGGGCAGTTTATCTACGAATTCTATTTCCTGTGGCATAGCCAGTGGGGAGAGTTTTTTCCTGATGAAATTCATAATAGAGAGTTCCAGGTCGCTACTACCTTCAAAGCCGGGTTTAAGGGCAACGAAGGCTTTTACCACTTCCATATTGACGGGATCGGGTTTTCCTACTGCGGCGGCTTCCGCAACCGCTTCGTGCTCGATTAATGCGGATTCGATCTCGAATGGGCCCACCAGGTGCCCGGCAGTATTGATAACATCATCATCGCGGCCCACAAACCAAAAGTAGCCTTCTGAATCGATTGAAGAACGGTCACCGGTAATATACCAGCCATTGATGAATTTAGACTGGTAAACGGTGGGATTATTCCAATATTCCCTCATCATTGAGGGCCATCCCGGTTTCAGGGCGATCAAACCCACCTTATTGGGTTCCCGGATAACCTCATAGCTTTTGAGGTCCAGCACCACTGCAGTGATCCCCGGGAAAGCCCGGCCCATTGAACCCGGTTTAACCTTCATACCCGGGAAGTTAGTGATCACAATAGCACCTGTTTCAGTCTGCCAATACGTATCATAAAAAGGCATATCGAAGGCTTCTATACCCCAGTGGACCGCTTCCGGGTTTAGGGGCTCCCCGACGCTGCACATATAACGCAACGCCGAAAGGTCATGCTGCTTGACCAGGTCCGTACCATCCTTCATAAGCATTCGAATTGCAGTAGGAGCGGTGTACCATACTGAAACCCTGAACTTTTCCATCAGTTTATACCATTTTTCGCTGCCGAAACCACCGCAATAGACTACCTGGGTGATCCCTAAAGACCAGGGCCCAATGATTCCGTAGCTGGTTCCGGTAACCCAACCCGGGTCGGCAGTACACCAGTAAATATCCTCATCCTTGAGGTCAAGCACCCATTTACTGGAAAGGCTTTGTGCAAATATACTGGCATGTACATGCAAAGCACCCTTGGGCTTGCCAGTCGTTCCTGAAGTATAATGAAGTACCGATGGGCTTTCTGGATTAGTAGGATAAATATTAAAATCCTCCACCCTTTCCGCCTTATCCAATATGAAGACTTTTTCCCTTTCCTCCAGTCTCACATTTTCATCATCAACAACAATGATATGTTTCAGGTGGGGGAGCTGGTCTTTGATCCGGCGAACCTTCCGGAAATGTTTGCGGGTAGTTATAACGGCAATGGAATCGGCATCATCCATTCGCGTGAAGAGGGCTTCCTCCCCAAATGCGGAGAAAAGCGGTTGGGCAATTGCACCCAGCTTCAGTATCCCAAGAAAAGATATATAAAGATCCGGGATCTTATCCATAAAAATACAAACCCGGTCACCCGGTTTTATCCCTAAACCCTTAAGGTAATGGGCATAAGTGTTGCTAAGCAATCTAAGATCATTAAAACTGTACTTCCTTACCTCGCCATCAAAACCTTCCCAGATCATGGCAATCTTTTGAGCTTTACCCTGCTGGCAAATACGGTCGCTGCAATACCATCCGATATTCAAAGGATCGCCTTCTTTATATTCAAGGAATTCTTTAGCCAGATCCCAGTTAAATTCTTTATAAGTTTTTTCATAAGGACCGAAGTCGTACATAAATAACCTCCTTTTTCTTCCCTGGTACTATGTTCATTTTCTTTTCTTCTTCTATAACCATATAACCATTATAAAATTTTTGAACCGCCTTTACTGTTATTGAAAGGAATCCAATTATTCCAGTATTACGATTGCAGCCGCATAGTTATCTGTATGTGTGATCGAAAGCTGGATCTGTGATACTTTTCTGGCTTCAAGCCGTTCTTGTGCTTTACCCGTACATTTGATAAAGGGTTTGCCTCTGGAATCGTTCAATACCTGTATATCCTTCCAGCGGATACCATCCGCAAGACCGGTTCCCAACGCCTTCAGGAATGCCTCCTTTGCCGCGAACCGGGCTGCAAAATATGGACACGAACGGGCTTTTCCCTCGCAATATTCGATTTCAGTTTCAGAAAAAAGCCTTGCAGTAAAATAACGGCCATATCGCTCTATCACCCTTCTGATCCGGTTTACTTCAATAATATCTATACCAGCGCCTAAAATCACTTTAATAACAAGATATATTTTATTGTTTTCTTTTCAAGGCTTTTTTTAGTTCATCTTCTTCCGGGAATAAAACTACCTTGGCACACTCCCGGGGCTCTGCTAAAAGAAGATCAAATCCCTTCTGAAAATCCTTCAGTTCGAACATGTGGGTAATTACCGGGGCAATATCGATACGGTTGTGGGCCAGCAGATTTCTAACCCTGTACCAGGTATCGAATATTTTTCGTCCGCTAATTCCGTAGATCTGAGCTCCCTTAAATACAATGCTATTATTATAATCTATTGGGAATTGAGGCTTTCCCGAGATCCCAAATGCGGAAAATCGTCCTCCTTTACGAAGATATTTAAAGCCATCCTGAATTGCCTGTGGAACTCCAACCATATCCAGGACTATGTCCGCGCCGGCGCCATAAGTGTTATCGCGAATATAGCTAAAGCGATCCACCCCGTCCCGGCCATCCGCATAGAGAATATGGTCGGCGCCCATTTTTGAGGCGATCAACAGATTATATTCGCTCAGCCCAATGGCGAATATATTGGCGGCTCCGCAAGCCCGGGCAATCCCGATGCCGAACAGGGCTATCGGTCCGTCGCCTATAAATGCCATACTTTTGCCTGCGATATCATTATCCTCTCCAAGAACCGCATAAGCGGCGTTTCCCATTGGCTCCTGCACCGTCGCGAATTCAAATGGGATACTGCTATCGTTAACCCAGCAAACTGATTCTGGTATGGCAAAATACTCTCCGAAAGCGCCATCACAATCTACCCCCAGAATCCTCATATTGTCACCCACATGGAATTGGCCCATAAGGGAGGGGATATCAGCAGGATCATAGATATGGGTTTCCGCAGAGATATAATCTCCGACCTTGATCCGCTTGCAATGGGCTCCTACTTCAACCACATATCCTGCTACCTCGTGGCCCAGTGTCTGAGGCAGATTATGTTCTCCAATGCGGGTGGCACTCCATTCGTCCCATTTATAAATATGCACGTCAGTGCCACAGATAGAAGTGGCTTTGACTTTAACGATGACCCAATCAGGTTGCAGTTGGGGGAAATGAACATCCTTGTAACAAGCACCTATTCTGGGTTCCGTTTTTACAACCGCCTTCATAAAATCAGTCATTTTGATTTCCTTATTTCCTTAAAGTGTTATCAAACCCATGGCTTTAACGGGTCAGGTACATCCACCGGCAACCATTATAGCATTCCTGAGGGGGGCCTTCCTGATGTTCTCCCGGGGTTAAGAGTAACCAGCTCCTGATGCCTTTGCCCTGAAAAAAGGAGTTTAGATTTTCGTTATGTACCCGGTTCCAATCCTTCTCCCTTGTAATAAGATAGAATTTGAGGGAACTGGCTTTATCCCAGTCAACATCCTGCAATCCGGCATTATGCCCACAGGTTGAGATCACCCCGGCGAACCTCATCGGATTATTGCAGGCGGTCGCCAGAGCCTGAGCCCCCATACCCGAAAATCCAAATATATAAACCTGGTTGGTATCTACCGGATAGGCGTCGCACAAATACTGGACAAGGTTCAGAATATCATGCTCGTTCAAAGCGGTTTCACGATGGTTACGGGGCCCCTTGCAGGAAGCCATAAACCAGCGAAGTGTTTCTGCAACTGCGACATTAGTATAGATATCCTGTACCGTACCCCCTTTGCAGTTCAATAATACCAGAAGTGCCCGGGGATTCTCATAGGTAGCATTCTCCGGAATTAAAACCGCGCTGGAATCAGGGGCGTAATCAAGATGGAAACCATCTATCTCAACCTGACTCCATAAGGATGAAAATAATACCATTACGGCCATTAAAATTGCACAAAACCGGGTATATGATAACCTATCCATCCAGCCTCTCCAGATTGGTAAGAATGGTTTAAAAATACCAACAACTCAATAATGAGGGCTATCCCTTTATTTTACGAACATGCTCTATTCCCTGTTCAATAGCCTTCTGATTCATGGGAATAAATCCTTTATGCTTAATGGCAATATCCAGGGCAGCAAATACCGCCTCTTTGGAGACTACCTTGGTTGTTTCAAGGTAAGCTCCTATCATCACCATATTAGCAACTTTCAGATCGCCCGTTGCATCGGCTATTTCAGAAGCCGGAACCGGAATAATTTCCAGGTCTTTTCGCCTGGGAGCCTGGTCTATCATGGAGGTATTATAAAGTACCACACCGCCAGGCACTACGTCCGGTACAAACTTGTCCAGAGAGGGCTTGTTCATGGCTATAAGCACTGTTGAATCGGAGACCACCGGCGAGCCGATCTTATCCTCGTCAATATGCACCTGGCAATTCGCGGTGCCTCCCCTCATTTCCGGTCCGTAGGATGGCAGCCAGCTTACTTCATAACCTTGCAACATCCCCGCTTCGGCGAGGACATTTCCCAGCATGAGTACCCCCTGACCTCCGAACCCGGCTACTTTGATACGGGGATTGCGGTGATTTTCCTTGAGTCCGGACATATCGCCGGGGAAAGAAGGGGCTTCCTCTTTCAAGCCCAGCTTCTCATCTATCTCATCGAGGGATAGGTTCAATTTTGCCGGAGCATAAGGTTTGCGTTCATTCAACACGTCCTTATAGACCCCCGGTTTAAAATAGGGCATCATATTGGTGGTTATCCATTCTTTGGCTTTTCGGGGGGTCATTCGCCAGCCACTGGGGCAGGCAGAAAGAATTTCGACCAGGGAGAATCCCTTGTTATCTATCTGGACTTTAATTGCCTTCCTTATGGCCAGCCGGGTCTTCATTATGTTTTTCACATCGGTGATTGCCGTTCTTTCAAGGTAAGCGGGAGATTCCAGGGAGGCTAGTAATTCGCATATTTTTATAGGGTAGCCCTCGTTTTCTACCGATCTGCCGTAGGGAGTAGTCATTGTCCTTTGGCCCACCAGGGTAGTTGGGGCCATTTGTCCACCGGTCATCCCGTAGATAGCATTATTCACAAAGATAACCGTAATATTTTCACCCCTGTTAGCCGCCTGGAGGATATTGTTCCCCCCTATCGCACCCAGATCGCCATCTCCCTGATAACTTATCACAATGCTATCAGGGTTGGCTCGCTTCAGGCCGGTAGCGACAGCCGGCGCGCGGCCATGAGCAGCCTGGACATTGCCGGTAGCAAAATAATAATAAACGAACACACTGCATCCGACCGGACTGATCATGATTGCCCTGTCCGCAACACCAAAATCCTCAAGCGCTTCGGCGATTAGTTTATGTACAACACCGTGCCCACAGCCAGGACAATAATGAGTATTTTCCTTGTCAGCGCCTGGCTTATTAAAATAAACGTCATTAAATCCCTTAGGTTTTCTTAAAATATCTTTCGCCATTCTATTACCTCACTTCAATATTTCCTCAATTTTATTCAGTACCTCATTAACCGTGGGAACCACTCCACCCATTCTATTATAGAAATAGACGGGTTTGGCACCCAACAGAGCTAACTTAACATCCTGAACCATCTGGCCATTGCTCATCTCGACCACCAGGAATGAATTTACCCGGTTCCCCAGTTCCTGAATCTTCTTGTTCGGAAAAGGAAAAAGCGTGATGGGCCTCAACAATCCCACTTTTAACCCTTTTTTCCTCGCTTTATCAATCGCTGTTTTAAGTATCCGGGATACAATTCCATAACCCATCGTAACCAATTCTGCATCATCCAACCGATAGGTATCGAACATTACTTCTTTTTCTTCTATAAGCTGGTATTTATCCTGTAATTTTTGATTGTGGGCTTCCAGTTCCAGCGGCTCAAGGTAAATTGAATTGATCAAATTATCCCTGGATTCACGATTTCCCCACACTGCCCAATCCTTTTCAACTTTGATTTCCCTGGCTTTTGGAAATTCAACCGGCTCCATCATTTGCCCAATATAGCCATCGGTAAAAACATAAACCGGGGTGCGGTATTCGTCAGCGAGATCAAAGGCCAGCATAGTAAGGTCACACATCTCCTGAGCGCAATTGGGAGCAAGCACTATAGTCTTGTAATTCCCATGACCGCCGCCTTTGGTAACCTGGTTGTAATCTCCCTGTTCAGGCGCGATATTACCCAAACCCGGTCCACCGCGCTGAATATCTACAATGACTATGGGTAATTCGGAACCGGCGGCATAGGAGATTCCCTCCTGTTTCAGGCTGATACCCGGGCCCGACGAGGCGGTCATCGTGCGGACCCCCGCCGACGCTGCGCCATAACACATATTGATCGAGGCAACCTCGCTTTCACCCTGCAAAAATGAGCGCCCTAACAATGGAAAATATTTAGAAGCGGCATGGGCGATCTCGGAAGCCGGAGTGATCGGATAACCGAAATAATTCCGGCAGCCGGCCAATAAGGCTCCTTTTATAACTGCTTCATTACCCTTTATTAGTTCTTTAGCCATAATAACCTCCAGATGTATTTAATCCTCTTTTTTGTAAACAGTAATTGCATCCGGCTCCGGACAAGCATAAAAACAAAAACCGCAACCGGTGCAACCCTCCCCCTTGTAACGGGCAGGATGATAGCCTAATTTATTGATTTCCTCCGACATCTCTATAACCCCCGCCGGACAGATTTCAACACATAATTCGCACCCTTTGCAATGATCGGTATAAACCTCCATTCTGGGCATTAGCGACTCCTTCGTTTTTAGTATTATTTATTGTGATTCATAAGCTTACTACTGCATATTATTTTAGAGAGCAAAACAGGATTGGAAATATAAAGTAGCTTTAAAAATTCGCAAGTATTTTTTATTTTTGTCCCCTTAATATACATTAGGGTAATGGTATCATTGGTTCCGTTCTGTAGGGTTGGTATGCTTAAGCCATCGCCCTGACCCCTCAGACTGATGCCAATTGCCTTGCAATCAACTCCGTATAAGACCACTCAATATAACATCTCCTTTAAAAAACACGTGGAAACGACCGGCTTGTATGCTAAAATTGGAACTAAATTGCAGGTGATCATAAAATTGATAATTTAAAGATAAGTTTATCCCCAAAAAACTGGAATTTTAATTAGAAGCATATCTTATCATCTCCGAATTTCAAACAAACCAACCTTATCAACCTCAAACTCTACTATATTTTTCACTTTCCTTTTGACTTATACAATAGAAGTTGTATATTAATAGCTTAATTAAAAGGCTGAATAATGCTATGAAAACAATAGTTGTACTGTGGATTACATTTTTCTGTATTGTGGGTTTGTGGGCTCAGGAAGCCATCCTGAATCCCAATCTGATCACTGTCGCCCGTATAAAATATACCGGTGGAGGTGACTGGTACTGCGACCCATCCTCCTTACCCAACCTGATGGAATTCGTTCGGGAAAACACGGATATTCCAGCCGTGGACCTTGGTAAAGCGGTTAAGCTTACTGACGAAGACCTTTTTAATTATCCCTTCCTCTACATCTCGGGTCACGGGAATATCAGCTTTTCCAATGAGGAAGTCAAAAGGTTAAGGACCTATCTCACCAGCGGTGGCTTCCTCCATGCTGACGATAATTACGGTATGGATGAGTCATTCCGAAGGGAAATGAAGAAGGTATTCCCTGACAAAGAGCTGGTGGAATTACCGTTCTCCCATGAAATCTACCATATTTATTATGATTTTCCGGCTGGGTTGCCCAAGATCCACAAACATGATGAAAAACCAGCTCAGGGTTTTGGGATATTTCACGAGGGTAGAATGGTAGTCTTTTATTCTTATGAGTCCGACCTTGGTGATGGCTGGGAGGATCCACAGGTCCATAATGACCCTCCCGAGAAAAGACTGGAAGCCCTCAAGATGGGAGCAAACATCCTCATCTACGCCCTGAGTCAAAGGTAAAACCGAACGTATGATGAAAATTAAAGAACCCGACAACTATCATAAAAAGCTGACAGGCCTTCTGGACAAAGCGGGTATATACGTCAGCCGAATGCGCAGTTCCCACGGCTTTCTGTTAGCCCTGACCATAACCTGGCTGGTTGGATTGCTGATCATCCTTGAGAATTCGCTCTTCCTTCTGGGTGAAGGATTCCGCACACTTTTAGTTTTAATATGGTTAGTCCAAGCCTTCTTCTTCTTTTTTTGGCTGGGTTTGAAACCACTTATAAACAAGCCTCCCCGCAGACACGTCGCCCTCCTTTATGAACATCAGTACCCCGAACTGGATGCCCGATTGGTGGGCTCATGGGATCTCCTGAAGGACCGCCAATCCAGTTTTGGTTATTCCACCAACCTGATCGATTCCTTTGCCCAAAAAGCTTACTCGGTAGCCCGTGAACTGGATTATAAAAAACTATTCCCTAAATCCACCATCTTGAATACATCAAGGTGGCTGGTTCTATTCATATTGATTACCCTGGCTTTTATGACTATTACCCCCTCCTTCTTCCATAAGGGGTTCGCCCGAACCGTCAATCCAACTGCACATCTGCTAAAACCCACCGAAACCATCCTTACTATTATACCAGGAAATTACGAAACGGTCAAGTATTCTCAATTGACGGTTAAAATCAATGCATTCGGTACTATACCCGATGAAGTGGAGGTTTACCGTAAACTGGATACCGGAGCAACTGTAAAATTTTCAGCATCAAAATCTGATGGCAAGGATCAATTTGAATACCAGTT
>JAFGGQ010000148.1 GCA_016930435.1 bacterium | reverse complement strand
TAGCCAGAGAATCCACCAGGCTGATTACCCTGCCATAGTAACCAAGGTCGAAAAAAAGACCCACTGCTTTCAAAAAAGCATCATTTAAATGTTTATTATCAGCCAGTTGTTCACAAACATCCATATAGGCTTCCGCCGCTGCTTGAAATTCCCCCAATTGATTCCAGCATTCCGCAATAAGATACCTAACATCATTTTTGTATTTTGACGCAGGGAAAGCCCTCTCAAAAGAACCGAGTTCCCGGATCGCTCTTGAATAAGATTTGGTAATGTAAAAGCTACGGGCATAAATATAACCCGAATATTCTGCTAATGGCCATTCAGTAGAATCAGCGATTATCCTGAATAGCTCCCGAGCATCGTTGTAATCCCTTTGCCGGTATAATGACCAGGCTAAGCCATAATAGGTATCGTAGGTATAATCCCGGGAATAATTCAAGGATAGCCTATAGTATTCCTCGGCAGTTGAGAAATCACGGGTACGGTAGAATGCTTCCCCCAGAAAAAATAGTACCTGCTCTTTCAAAGGGGCAGAAATATTAAACATCAGGCTCTCCAGCCAGTAATTCTGAGCCTGTTTAAATAGGCCTCTTTGGTAAAACTGATACCCTGTCTTAAAATAAAGATCAAATGCATAACTTTCCCGCAGCCCTTCGATTTGGGCAATCACGCTCTCCGGAGGGGCGGCTTGGGAAATCAACCCTATCAACTTCTGATAGTATTCTATCTCCTGCATATATTCAAGAGAATCCCTATTTCCGGTATCCTCCATTTGCGCCAGTAAACCCAGCGACCTCTCATAATCCCCCAACTTAAAATATACAATAGCCAACAGGATCTGGGTTTCATCGATCCACCAATGAGCATCTTTACGACGGCTTCTTCCATAAAACTCTATGGAATTATTGAGGTAAACCATTGCTTCATCATAATCCCCTTCCTTGAACTTGATTAATCCAAGATTATAATTTAGTTCACCTTCTAAGACATTTCCCGGATAAAGCTCAGAGCAATCCTTGAATATTTCTGTTGACTTTTTATAATCCTTCAACTTAAAATAAGTTAGCCCTAAGAGATAACCCCCTTTCAGTTTAAGCATATCATGAAGTTTGGGTCTCTCTAAAAGTTCTTCAAGCGCAATAATCGCCTTCTCGCTGCTATCCACGCTGAAGAGGTAATTTGCATGCCAGAATTGCCCCCAGTTCAATTCCTGCGGCTTACCAAAATACTCCCTGATAAGCTCATGATCTCTACTCTCACTGAGCGCTAAGCCCTTCCAGAAAAAAAGCCATTCTTTTTCATTGTTGCTTAGTTGCGAATGAATGACCTTGGAGAAAGCGGATACAGAATTCAGGTAATCCTTCCCCTTGAAGTAATAATACCCCGAGATCATTTGATAAGATTCCCAAAAATCGGGGTCCAGATCGAAGGGGTCAAGATTATAAATGAAACCCGGTGAAGCTTTTAAGGGAATATTAAGAGCCTTGTACTGCAAGAAATCAAGTTCTGCTGGTGACTCCGCCTTAACATTTCCGGCAAAAACCAGTAATAATAATAACAATAAAACAACCTGGTATATTTTTGTTCTTAAATTCAAATCCATCTACTGCGCCTGGCTAATTCCCACTGTAACCGTAGTCTGATCCCTTACCCAGGGTACTATCTCTAATGAGAGAATTATTTTAGCCGGAAGCATGTAATCGATCCCGATCACCGGTTTGGGGAATTGAGTGGGATCCGCAAAATATGCGGTTTGGTCAAAAAACTTGTTATACTTCTGGCTGGTATTATCCATACGGTAAGCACCCCGGTCAACCCTTCCGTTAATGTAATACCACTCCAATCCCAGGTAAGGAATCAGTCTATTATATTGCATAGACCAGTAGGCTCCTATCATATATTCCTGCCAGCGGTAGTTTGATTTCCACAACCAGATGCTTGCCTCATCTATTTCGCCCCTGGAGAAATGTGAAAAGAACAGACCTGTGGCGTAGAACCGGATAATAAACTCCTCATTAGCATCCAGAGCAACATTGTAATATTGTATTTTGCTGCCAAAACCAAAGGCCAGCTCCCAGGTCCCATCATAATTGTCCAGGTAAATAGGATCCGGGGATTTGAAATTAAGGTCAGCCGATCCCAGTAATCCAAACAGCTCCCAACCGGAGAGAGGACTGTAGCTGGGCTTCAACAATAATCGATTGGAAACCACCTTAAAATCGGGACCGGAATCGCTGGTGATCACCCGGCGAGCAATAGTATAATCCGCTGAAATCCGTAGTTTGCCTCCCAGCATTGAAGGAGAGGGATTAGCAAGCGAATATCCCCAGGTGGATGATACTCCCAATGATACTAATATACTAAAAACCAGGATAAGCCGCCACATATCATAACTCCTTATCATAAGGATAACCTCTTTAGACTTCTGCTATTTAAGTAACTCATTTGTTTTTATGAAATTAGATTATCAATGTTTTATACTTTACTCCCAAAGAACAAGTTAAAATATTCATTTTGGAATGTTTCTCAGTTAATTAAACTTTCCTATTCAACATTAAAAACTTCATCTTACGGGTCAAACAGCAGGTCTAAATTCCAAATCAGCTCCGTTTAGCTTCCAAAATATTACCTGCCTTAGTTTATACAACCTTATTTTTTTAGTTTATAATCAATTCCTATTCTTTTAGCAGAGGGTCCAAGTATTTTTCTTCCTTAAGAGGCAGTAACGGAATATTTGAGGGTTCCCGCTGACCTTCATTAGGGACGAAATCCAACGCCCCCTCCGGCAGCACTTTGCCCATGACCAAGGTGATCTCGGTGAATAACACCCCGCCGGTGAAACTTACCGAAATAACGGATATATGTTCCGCGCTATCCGCGGGAACCGCCGGCGCGGTATAACTCACGAAGGACCGGCCTATATTATCAGTAATGCTGTTTAAGGGTAAGATGGTCCCGTAACTGCTGCTATAAGTAAGGTTCTCACCGCAAATGGGATTACCGAAAATGTCCTCTATATTGGTACTAACCGGAACCGTCGCTCCATAAGGCACCCTGGTCGGAGCGCTGATACTGGAATTGGTCTCGGAAGCGGGACCGTTTAACAGATTCACCGTTGCGCTTCCCGTAACGATTCCCGCCCTTGCCCGAATTACGTCCCTATATACCAATGGCAATGAACATCCGCTATCAACTTCCACTGTTGTACTGGTATATGTCCCTACGGCATAACTCCCAAAACACTCGTTCACCGTAGTTATTACATTTGTAACATCGCCTTTTTCAGCCTCTAAGGTAATACTAAAGTCATCGATAACCGGGTTCCCATTAATATCCTGAACTTCAACATATACTTCTGCTTCAGATATCCCATCAGCAAGGACATTTGAAGGGGTTACAACGACAGACAAATTATATATTGGTCCGGAGTTGAAGAAACAAGTCGTATCGATGGCTACATGGCCACCCGCACCGCGGCTCTCGCCAATGACACATGCCCAACCACTATCCCGGGGTTCCGAGCTGTACCAGGTGGTAAAAGCAAAGCCGGAATCGTCAGTGGTAGCATTCCCAACCACTACTCCTTCGGTAGTGGTGAACCATACTGCGGTACCCGGCGCAACAGGGTTTGCAAAGGTATCCGATACTATCGCAGTGATCTGGTTTGGAACCCCATCGATATCCCAACCCCGAACATTGCATTCAGCCCGGGATAGAGAGATTGTATAGGGTAGTCCGCTGCTGATCACAATACGTGGAGCCCGAGTGGAAATGCTTGAAGTATGGGCATCGATCCTAACTGTACCCGAGTGGGTACCTGCTCTCAGAGTAGCGGAAGCACGTCCATTCAGGATGTAAACAGTGTCCGATTCCAACGGATTTAAAGGATTAGAGGGTTGGAAAGAAGGCCTTTGAGTCGGAGTGGTCCCCGGATAATTCACCAATTCAAACCATACCTTGGTGCTGTCCGCCACGTAATTATTGTAAATATCGTAAACCCTGACCATTAAAACGGACTGGTCAACCTCTCCTGATTCAATAACATATATGAAAGTATCGGACACCTCAATTTCCATAGTATTTGGGCTACGGGCAAATAAAATTATATTGATGCTGTCCCGGATACCTGAAGAACTGGCTTTCAACCAGGCTAAACCGGCTTTCAGACCGGGTGTGAATTCGGTACTGAACCAGCCGGAATCGTCGGTAGTAACGACCCAATCGGCAAGGCTGCCAAAGTCGGGGTCATTTATGCTTAGGCTGACAATTGTCCCCTCGACTACCGGATTATCCCCTTCATCCAGTACCTGGCCGCTAAAGGCAACTATCTCACTGGCGCCAACCGTAACCGTATCAGCGGAGGTGTACAATTCGATACGGGAGGGGGAACCAGCCTCATAACGAACGACTACCAGTGCGCTTTCCCCCATACAAATTGCGGAAATAGTATCAATACCCGCTGAATCAGCACTGATCAATATAGCATCCGCGTAACCGGAACTGGTGTAACCAAATGGGGTTATTGCTCCCAACTGCGCCGTAAAGAAGACCATTAAACCATCGGAAATAGGGTAGCCGGAAGAATCCCTGACAAATGCCCGAATCTGGGAAGTTGCAATACCATTCGCTGGCAATCCTGATGGAGATGCGGTAAGTGAGATATCCATAATCGGTGGGGCCTGGAATCTTACTCTAAGATATGCTACAGCGGAGCCGCACTGGGCTTTCATCTGTGTAACCCCCACCTGCCGGGGCGCAGAGATATTAAAATCGATCTGACCTGCGCTGTCGGTGATCCCCTCCATCGGCGCGACCAGGCCAAGGCTAAGGGAAAAGGTTACGTAAACACCCGGGGCGGGATTACTGAAGGCATCCTTCACCGTAGCCGTAACCCCAATACTGTCAACGCCATTGCCCATTAGCGTAACCGAGCTTATTCTTATTCCAGCAGTATCAAAGGTAATGGAAACAGGATCCCCGGCGTGAAAATAGACCTCTACCGTATCACTGAATATCCCTGATCCTCCCCCGGTATCCACACGGGCATAAACAAAAGTAGTACCCACGTGCGAACTCATCATAATCACATCCGCGAAACCGGTGTCAGTTGAAGCCCAGGTTGGGTAAAGGATAGCCGGATTCCCGTAAGCCATAAAATAAACTCCGGTGCCATCTGTAATAGGATTGCCCAGTGTATCAAGCACCAGGGCAATGAGGTTAGTACTACTAACCCCGTCAGCAGGCAGGTAGCGATCGGGGACATTAAGGGAAACCGATCCCACCATAGTAGCCAGAAGTTCAACCTGAACGACCCCCGTTGCAGACCCTGATGAGGCTAAAACGGTAGCAAGTCCCGGTTTCCTCCCGGCTTGAAGCATCACAAAACAGGAACCAGCGGTATCAGTTACTGCAGTAGGAGTAATATCCCCGATGTCATCCGGGAGAAGGTCGAAATTTACGATATGGCCTGGACCCACCCTGTTATTAAAATCATCCTCAACGACAACATATATGGTATCCCGGTCCACAAGATTGGCGATGATCTGAGACCTTGCCGCCCTCAGCCAGATTACTGCCGGATCACCAGATTCGAAAACTACCCGCTGAGTATCGCAAATGCCCCCGCTGCAAGCGATAATACTGTCCTTGCCCACTTCGGTGAAGGCATAGAGGGTAGCCGTAGCTACTCCATCCATTGTGGTGGTGTAAACGGGATCAACTATGCCCAGGTTCAAACCGCTGAACTGCACGGGGGTTCCATTGGCAACAGGCGCATCTTCAATATCAAGAACCGTTACCCGGACAATAGCTGAGCTTGACCCATCCGCTGTCAGACGCGTAGGTGAAACCGAGAGATCCACATGCCCGACCTCGGTACTCATAAATTGTATAATGATAGCCGCATTACCGTCGCCATCCGTGGAAATAGCATTAACAGCCGACCATCCGGCATCCCGACTGCTGATCAATACTATTGAAGCCTCACTACTTGTATCGGTATAAACGTAAGAAGGGGATACAGTTCCAAGCGTCGCAGAAAAATTAATCCGCTCACCGGGTCCAACCCGATTCCCAAATTCATCAAGGACCCTCACAGTTATCGTAGTAGTATCTACTCCGTTTGCCAGGATTGAGCTATCCCGTGCCCAGATCTCTATGAAATGAGGTGGACCCGGAATAAACGACACAGAAGTAGATCCCTCAACTGCGCCGATATTGGCGAAAACCCATACTGTATCGAAGGGGCTGATATTACTTGTAAGGGTGGAACGTGCAACGCCTCCCTCTGTATAATCGATTACCGGGTTAATAGCTCCCCGGGTTGCGGAAAAACGCACTATAGCGCCATCAGAAATAGGCAAACCAAGTGTATCATCGAACACAGTAGCGGTTATATCGGTACTGCTTCTGCCATTAGCAACCAACCGTACTGAGTCCGTGATAACGATTATAGAGCCTGCCGGGAAGGTTAAAAACCGGACCAGCGCATAACCTATCGCCTCACCCGATTCGGCGGATAATATGCCACTTCCCTCCCTTGTACCGCTGGTCATAAGGGTACGGGCATGTCCAGAATCATTGGTAGCGTTATAACGCAGCACTGTTGCCAGGTCCTCCGGATAAATGGAGAAATCAACCCGTGTACCCGGCCTGACATCATTACCGTATTCATCCCGTACATGAACCCATACGGTCTGTGTATCGATACCGGTGGCATACAAATCCCTTATAGGAGTCACAAATTCCAGATTTGCAGCTTCCCCCGGCATGAAGGTGATGGTCAGGGTATCCGCCAGGCTATCAGAAATACTTACGACTACTAAGGTGCTTCCGGCAATAGTTGTGGAGGTGAGATAACTTTGAACAAGTCCATTTTCGGTAAGTACTGTCCGGGGCGATAATATACCAGGTCCGAAAATATTGAAGAACACAGGCAGTCCATCCGAAACGGGCCGATAATTGGAATCAAGAACAGTAGCAGTGATAGTTGACATGGAAATTCCATCCGCAGGGAGCGAGAAAGGAGTTGCTACTGAGTATAGCACGTAGGCCTGAATAGGCATAAAATCAATTGAAAAAACCGTAGAGGCCATTCCCGAAGTTACCGTGATCACCGATATCCCGGCTTCACTGCTGGCAATAGAAGCCATCGCTCCACCGGAATCCGTATATACTATCACATCCTCATCGATAAAATCTCCCCGGGTAGCCGAAAAATGCACCTCTGTTCCCAGTTGTACCGGATTCGAATAGGCATCATAGACAAAGACCCGTATGTCATAGGAACCTCCATCGGCATAAAAAATGGTTCCCAATGTGGTATCATGGACTATAATCGCAGGATCGCCTGGGATAAAACGCATATCGAATGTATCGGCGACGGTACCGGATGCGCTGGCTATTACCCTGGCCGTGCCGGTCACGATTGGCGAATAGATTTCAGTCAGGGCCTGACCCGCTTCGGTGCGTACCCTACCCGGGATGATCCGGCCTGTAACAAATGTCGAAGAGGTATCCTGTATGAAGTTAATAGGGGTACCATCAGATACCGGAATGCCCAAGGAATCAAAAACAGTGGCGATAACTTGAGCTGAGCTGATCCCGTCCGCCGGCAAAGTAGGAGGATTAATGGTCAAGATGATTTCATGGGCGACCAGTTCAGTGTATTCTATCTGGGTATAGGCTACCGCATTTTGACTGCGTAACGTTATCAGTGATAATCCGGTTTCAGTTCCGCTGGTTAACAACGCTTGCGCTGAGCCGGTTATATCGGTTACATCAATTGGAGTTATAGAACCTAACTCTGTTTGGAAAGTAACCGGGGTACCAGGGGTAACTATATTTCCGAAGCGATCCCAGACCGTACATTGTACCGTGGCATTTGACGCGCCGTCAGCAGGTAGCTCATCGATAATGACCGTATCCCGGAAAGCCAGTATCACTACTTTGATTTCCAGGGGCGGACCGGGAACAAAATAGACAGTAATCGTCGCGGTATCTGAACCCGCAACTGCATAGACCTCCCTTCCACCTACCGCTGAAGTGTCTGAACGCAACTTGACTTCAGCGTACCCGCTGTCGGTATAGGCAATATTTGGCATCAGGTCGCCATAACCCCCCTCCACAAAAAAACTAACCTCGGTACCATCCGATACCGGAGTGCCCCGCAAGGTCATCACGTATGCCGTAAGGTTAATGCTACTTACACCATCGGTTACCAGGTAATTAGTATCCGCGGTTAGGATTATGTTTTGAACGACCGTGGTATCGAAAAGCACCTGGGTGAATCCTACTGCGTCCCCACAGGTGCCTATCACGATGGCTCTGCCGGGTACTATGCCTGCCTGCAGGAGGGCCTGGGCATTACCGGACGTATCGGTCATAGCGGAGGAAGTTATCGATCCCCGATCGGTTTCAAAGAGAACCCTGGTTCCCGGGCGAACCGGATTGCCAAATTCATCTAATATTGTAGCATGGATCCAGGTGGAAGCCATTCCATCAGCAGGGATAGAAGCGGAGTCCGGTATCAGGGTAATGGAATTCGGATTGCCTGGATTCTGCTGGATCCTCACGCTGTCGAGCAGTGTTTCTACCTGAGCAACCACCCAAATCTCTCCGGTAATGATCCCCGCATTATACTCTGAAATGGCTGTACCGTCTGTGGTCATCTTTGGACTGATCACGGTACCCCGGTCGGGCGGGTTTACCCTGAGGTCCACCCTCGTGCGGTCTGACACCGGTGCGCCATAACTGTCATAAACATTGACCGTGATCACGGCATTGGAAACCCCGTCGGCAGTGAGCGTCCTGGGATTCGCCGTTATCGTAATATTACCTACATCCGTGGTATCGAAAGTGATCTCTATCTGGCTGTAAATAGAACCAGAATTTACGGTCACCCGAGCCCGGCCGGGAACATTCCCGCTGGTCAAAATAGAGGTCGCCTCGCCATTATTATTTGTGTAAACGATATTGGGATCGATAGACCCCATACTGGTGGAGAAATTTACCGGAATGCCCGATAAAACCCCATTTCCATACTCATCCAGAAGGACAGCAATAATCTCCGTGGTGGCGTAACCATTCGCATCTATCGTGGAGTCCGTCGCACTGAGCAATATCTCATTCACCGATCCCGGGTCAATACTCAGCGTTATATTATCGTCGATAGTATCCAATACGCTTGAACCAAAAGTATAAGCTCTAACAACCACATCTCCGCGGTCCGTCCCTACCCGGTATATAATATTTACTTCCCCGCCCTCGGTGAAGCCTATGTTGGGGATGAGGTTCCCCAAAGAATCAGGGGTATCGGTAAAGAACACAGGGGTCCGGTTGCTAACCGCATTGCCCAGGCTATCCATAACATAGGCTGTGATAGAGGAAGTGGAGAATCCGTCAGCGGCGAGGATCATTGGGTCAGCGGTCAGGGACACCGTAAAGACTTCGGTATTGGTGAACAGTATGTCAATTTCCCCGACACCGTCGCCGGAGGTCACCCTGACCGTGGTGCGGCCAGGCTGGAAACCACTCATCAGATAGCTGTAGGCAATGCCATTGCTATTTGTTCGGGTTGAAATTGGGTCCATAATTCCAATTAATGTCTCAAAATTTACATCTACTCCCGACCGTAATGGATTGCCATAGCGGTCATATATTCTGGCATTGATCTGGACTGCAGTAAATGAATCGGCGGGGATAATGGTGTCATTATCGGTAGCCCATACTTCAATACTGTCCGGTTCACCGGGTTGAAGTCCCACATAAGTTGTTTCCTGGACTGGGGCGGCAAGGGCTATTACGGCCACATTACCGGCATGTATCCCGGCCATAAGTGTAGCGGAGAACGCCCCGCTATCAGTATAAACAGTGCGCGGGGAAATAGTAGCCATGGAATCCTGGGATACCCAGAGTTCAATTGGTGAACCATCCGCTATTGGATTGCCCAGATCATTATAAACGAAACCGGAGATCAAGGAGGTACTGCGGCCATCAGCGACGATCTCCCGTGGGTCGGCAAAGAGCAGAAGTTGTTCAACCGTAGTGGAATCGGTAAAGTTCACCCGGACCTGACCCAAAGCGCCCTCGATAGAGGCTAATACCAAAGCGGTACCCGGTGTTATGCCAGCTCTCAAGATCACATAAGCCCGGGAAGAATCATCGGTGATACCCATTGTATCGATGCTGCCTAAACTGCTACTGAAACGAACGATGTAGCCTCCCCCGATAGGATTATCGTTAATGTCCGTAATAAATGCCTCGATTTCAGAGAAAGTATCACCATTAGCTGGAATAGAAGTAGGGATCGCGGTCAAATTCACCTTTGCCGGTGGACCCGCCACAAAAGGAATATCGATGGAATCCAAAAGGACCCCTGCATCCACCCTTACCCAGCATGTATCGCCAGAATGAGTAGTGCTCCGCAGGACTGAAATAGCCTGGCCGTCATTGGTGTAACTCACCCCCGGGATGACCAGCCCAATATTCGAATCGAAGTAAATTGGGGTTCCATTAGTGATCGCCCTTCCTGAATCATCGGTAACCAGAGCATAAATCTGTGTAGTAGAGAATCCATTGGCGACCAGACTGACAGAATCGCTATAGATAAACAGATTCCCAACCGGTACGAACACGAAAACCACACTGGTGAATCCTACGACATCACCGGACCGAACCAGAACATGGGCTATCCCTGCGCTGTCGGCGCTGACCAGGGTTGCTTGTACCGAACCGGCTACCGTATAACTGAGACCCGGATAGATAGAACCCAGGTCGGTTTCAAATGTTACCTCCTGGCCATCTGGGATCGGGTTGCCATAATCGTCGTATAAAAAGGCGGTGATCTGGGATGTGCGGTAACCGTTGGCAAAGATAGAAGCAGGGTCGGCATAGACATCGATAGTTGCTACTGGCCCCGCAATAAAATCGACATAAGTAGTGTCGGCAAATCCCATCAGGTAGGCGCGGACAAAACAGCGCCCCAGGCTTTCAGCGCTAACTAACTCTACGGTCGCAGTACCCGTACCGCCAGATGTTATCCCCATGACCTCTATTTCCCCGAAGGAAGCGCCGGTTGAATCAAAACTCTCAAAATAGATAACCGTCCCGTCAGCTACCGGGTTGCCAAGGCTATTCAGGGCTTTCGCGGAAATGGTAGAGGTAGCTATCCCATTGCCCACAATATCCCTTGGAGTTGCCCGTACTAATAGATAAGCCACATCGATATCCACAAACTCCACAGTAGTTCGGCCGATAGCCAATTCACAGGAAGCTTCTATACTGGCAACCCCGATCTCCTCGGCGCTGGTGAGAACCGCGATTGCGATCCCCATCGAATCGGTGTAAGCCGGTGTGGTTATCGTGCCCAGATCGGTACTAAAAGCAACGCTCCTTCCTACTCCCACGAGATTATTATATTCATCACGCAGTTCGGCTATGATGTTAGTCCTGGCGCGCCCGTTAGCGGCAATTATGCTGTCCTCGGGTGTCAGGATAAGATAGGAGGTAAGCCCGGCAAGGAAACGCACAGTAATAGTATCCGAAATCCCATCCGCGGTAGCGATAACAGTATCTGTTCCCGCCCGAATCCCTGCCAGCAGATCTGTTTGGGCTACTCCGCCGGAGGTGGTAGCTGTTGGCGGGGTGAGATTCCCGATCGCCGAAGAGAAGTTCACCAGCACTCCGTCATATATAGGCCTTCCAGCAAAATCCACCACCAGCGCACTTAGTTGAATGACTTCATCCTCCCCAATTTGAATCCTGTTCGGGTAGGCAGTAAGAATGATATCATTAACGATTGGAGCCTTGAAAACAACTTCTACGATTTCCGAGAATCCTCCTGAAGAAACCGTAACAAAGGCGATCCCGGGTTCATCGGTGCTGGTGAGGATAGTGTAAGCTCTTCCCAGGCTGTTGGTCAGGGTGGAGGTAGGATTAATATTGCCCATGCTGGTTACGAAGGTTACACCGATACCGGAGGATACCGGATTGTCAAATTCATCGTAAAGCCAGGCAGTAATAACAGATGTCTCCAAGCCATTAGCTGCAATAGTTTCCGGTTCCGCGGTAACTATAATGGCAGCTACGGGTCCCGGTTTCAATCGAATGGTTGCCCGGTCATATATAGAATCGATAGAGGCCTGAACCCGGGCATTTCCGGGTATCGTTCCGGCTCTGAAAATTGCCGTTGCCACACCCAGTTCGGTATAGCTGATAGTAGGGATCACCGCGCCCAGGGTATCCAGGATATAAGTTGTATCGAAAGTGAGGCTGTCTATCCGGACGAAAGCTGTTCCCGGTAATGAAGAGAAGCGCACCGGGGTTCCATCACTTACAAAATTGCCCAGGCTGTCCAGTACCAATGCTTCCAGTGTGGATGTGGAAAAGCCATCAGCGGTTATCTGGTTAGGAGTAGCGGTAAGGGTAATGCTCCGGGCGGTAGTACTGGTAATAACGATTTCGATTTCACCCCTTGCGCTCCCGTATTGAGCGCGCACCCTGGCAACTCCGGGCTCATAACCGCTGCGCAGTATGAAGGATATCTGGCCCCTGCTGTCGGTCTCTTCGGAAGCAGGGACAAGCTCCCCTAAATTAGTGGAAAATGAGACGGGCACTCCGGACCGGACAGTATTGCCATAGCGGTCATATACCGTCCCTGTAATAGAAGCAAAACTGGAGCTGTCCGCCGGGATCTCGTAGGTATCAGCTTCCAGAATGATATAGTCGGCGGGGCCGGGGATGAGGTCAACCAGCACCGAGTCCAGTGCAGAACCCACGTTCGCGAAAATATAAGCAGACCCGGTATATGTTCGGCTGGTAAATGTAGCTGTGAACTGGCCGCCCAGGGTATAAGCAGTCCGGGGGGATACCCTGCCCAGGCTGTCCGGAACCACCGAGAAGATTACCGGCGTGCCATCGGTAACGGGAAAACCAACGGTGTTCAATACCTGGCCAGTTATAGTCCCGGTGCTGTGTGCATCGGCAACGATCTCACCGGGATCGATGGTCATGATGATCTCGCCGGCTTCTGTATTTGTCAATGTAATTTGGGTTTGACCTACTGCTTCACCGGCGGTGGCTATGACCAGAGCGTTACCGGGGGTTATCCCGGCGTAAAAAGTAACAGCGGCTTCACCCAGTGTATCGGTTATAGCGAAGGTATCGATACTGCCCAGGGTAGTAGAGAAATTGATAATAAATCCGGGCCGGACTGGGTTGCCGCTGGCATCCATAACGGCGGCATAGACCAGGGCAGTAGTGTCTCCATCAGCAGGAAGAACGTTGGGGACGGCAATCAGATCGATAGTAGCCGGAGGGCCGGTTACGAAATTGACATAGACGGTATCCATCACTCCGCCGCCGGCATTTCCGATAACCATTGCAGTACCGGGACTATCGCCGCTGATCAGGGTGGTGAAAGCATAACCATCTTCGGTATAAGCAACTCCCGGAACGATATTTCCCAGGGATGTAGAGAAGATGATGGGGGTATTGTCGGACACGGGATTACTCCAGGAATCCAAAGCCAAAGCCCTGATAACGGTTGATGCCCTGCCATCGGCGACCAACGAGAGGGAGTCCGCAGTCAGAAAGAGTGTTACAACTTCGAGAGGGCTGAAGAAAACCACCACATCATTCTCGACCCCGCCCGATGATGCGGTTACGATGGCTTCACCGCTGACCGTTGAGCTGCGCAGGTTCACACGGGCGGTGCCAGTGCTATCGGTACGGGAGAAACTGCGGTTGACCGCGCCCAATGTAGTCTGGAAATTAACAGCCTTGCCTTCTGGCAAGCGATTATTATGGATGTCGAATAGTGTGGCAGATATTTCGGCCAGGGTTACCCCATCCGCAGGAATTGTATCCGGCACCGCTTCGATGTCAATCCGGGCGGCCGGTCCGGGTATAAATTCCACGATTACCGAGTCGGACAGCCCCATAACCGAAGCCACTACTACTGCGTCACCGGTAATATTTTCAGCGTACAGCAGGGAAGTTGCTATCCCGCCCGTGGTCGAAGTGAGGGAATCGATACTACCGAAGGGCAATCCGGTTGTAGCATGGTAACTGTGGAAAATAACTATGGTGCCATCCGCTACGGGTTCTGCCCGGTCGTTTAGCACCAGTGCTCTGATTGTTGAGAATGAATCTTCGTCCGCTACGATCTTGGAGGGATTTGCGGATACCGAGATAAATGCGGCTTCAGTGGCTACGAATTCCACCTCGACTATCTGGGAGCCGCTTTCACAGATTGCTCTTACCTGGGCGGTTCCGATATCCGGAGCGCTGGTCAATAGCGCTTGAGCTATACCCAGTGAATCGGTGGAGACGGTAGAGGTAATGGTTCCCAGTGATGTGCTGAATGACACCATACGGCCAACTCCCACAATATTACCGTATTCATCACGGCATCGGGCGGTAATAGTGGACCGGCTGCGGCCATCCGCCGCGATGGTATCCGGATTCGCCGATAATTCAATATACTGGCAAAGCCCCGCTTTGATCTGAACCAGCGCAGTATCCGCAACATCACCGGAATATGCAATAACCGTGTCCCAGCCTGCATCTGTCTGGGGATGCAAAATGGAAGTGGCAACACCGGAAAAGGTAAATGCAATCGGCGGTTCAGTAAAGCCCAGTACAGAGGAGAAGTTAATAGGCATACCATCAGAAACGATGTGGCCGGTGGCATCCAGTGCCAAAGCATTTAAGCCCAGTGTATTCCCGATCTGGACATAATTCTGATCCGTAGTCAGGATGATTATAGCCGGCGCGGATTCAATAAAAAAGACCTGGGTCTGTTGACGGATCCCACCGATGCTCGCTTCTACCGTAGCCACTCCGGGCTCGTAACCACTGCGCAAGGTAGCCGTCGCCACTCCGCCGGTGGTGGTATAGGCGACTCCCGGATAAACGGTACCCAGGGTAGTATTGACGTTTACAGCTATATCCCTTCCTACCCTGTTATCGAATTCATCGAAGACCTGAATGGTGATCGTGGAGGTAGCCGTGTTATCGGCAAATATGGTATCCGGGTCTGCGGAAACTACCAATCGGCCCGGGGCGCCCGGGATATATTCAACCAGAATAGTATCAACTACGGAGACTGTATCCACACTGACGGTTACAATCACGGTATCAATCCCCGCAGTTGTAGGACTGATCAAAACCGCCTGTGCATATCCCCCCTCGGATTCCACAATAATATTATCCAGCAAGGGTTCCATGATGGTTCTGGATTTACTTCGCCGCGCAAAGCTGCGAGCCATTTCCAGGGAGCCCAGCATCGATCTGAATTGAACATCGGTTCCGTTACTGATATGGTTTCTATCACTATCGAAGATTTCGGCGGTTATAGTATCCCGGCTGGTTCCATTGGCTACGATACGAAGTGCCGAAAGCGAAAGATTGATCTCTGAAGGAAGATTATACTGATAGTAAAGGTTACGATGAGCCATTGCTCCCGCGCATGTAGCTTCGATGGTTTGTGAACCCACATCCAGTGAACTGGTCAGTATAACCCTGGCACGGCCGTTTTCATCGGTATAAGCAGAGGAAACTATCCTCCCGGAAGTTACCGTGAAATTGACCAGATAATCATCTTCCACTGGATTATCAAATCCATCAACTACCAGTGCGGTTACGATGCAGGTATCATCCTCATTAGCGGTCAACGTATCCTTTGAAGCAAAGAGGGTTATATCATCCGGTGAACCTGGCTGGAAAGGAACATAAATGGTATCGGCTGCAACCATGACCCTGGATGTTTCAGCATAGGAAACCACCATGGCTGTGCAGGATTCAGTTGAACTCATCAGTCGCAGGGTGGCGATCCCACCTGTTGTATAAGCTATAAAAGCGCTGGAATCAAGGGCTGCCAATGTCTGATATGATGGATCGAACGGGATTTTTTCCCGCTCTGACCGCGGCCGGGCAAGTCCCCGGGAAGCAGACATCAGTACTCCCTCGGTAGAGTAGAACATTATCGGTACCCCATCGGTAACCGGAAGTGAACTTTCATCGAGAACCTGAGCCTGCAGATTACTGTAACTGACACCGTCTGCAGTGAGGAAAGGGGGTGAAGATTGAAGGTAAATTGTATAAGGTACCGAACTGGCAATAAATATCACCACCTGGTCATAGATCACCCCGTAAGATGCTCTCAAAGTAGCGTAACCGGAGATGTTCCCGCTGCGCAGAAGGACTTTTGCCATTCCGGTAATATCGGTATTGATAAATGCAGAAGGGATAAATGAACATCCCAATCCTTCCAGTATTTCGAATTCCACATTATAGCCAGAGATCACACTGTTCCCGTAGGCATCCGTGAGAAAGGCTTTTACGGTCATCGTATCGCGGCCGTCCGCGGTCATCTGCATTTCGGCGGGTAACAACTCGATATTATCTGGCGGGCCGGGGACAAACAGTACCCTGGTACTGTCAACAACGCCGTCTTTGGATGCGGTCAAAATAGAGGTATCGACGGTTGTGGTGCTGCGGAGGTAAACCTGAGCGACCCCGCCGACAGTATATTCGGAGATGAAATCGTCCAGGGTAGCGGTAAAGCTATATTGAGGCTTTGAAGGCTGGTCATTCTTGCGAAATGGGGATCGTAGTGCTTCTATTCCTGGCGCGTTAGTACCCTTGGCGCGGGATGTGGTTATGCGCAACAGCCTTCCCGCAGAGGCATAAAAATTAATCAGGGTGCTGTCCCTGGCCAATCCTTCCCCGGTATATACAATGGCTCGCACTTGTGTATAACTTACCCCATTAGCGGTCATCCGGGTTGAATCTGTTGTAATGACTATATCGGTAACCGGAGGCGGTGCAGGTTCCACAAAATGGACTGTAACCGTATCGGCAAGGGTGTCATACCGGGCTATAGCAAGCGCGGTAACGGTATCTCCCGAATTGGGGAAATAAGCCCAGGCTTTGCCCATACTGTTCGTTATCCCGGAATTAACAGTAATAATCGTAATATCCGGCGAGCTGAAATTGATTGTTTCACCCTGTAAAGGCGAATGATGGATGTTCTCCAGTCTGGCCTCAACCAGGATAGAATCCCCGGCAGGGAGCGCTTCCATCGAATCATTGACCACTCTCAGAGTCAGATATCCGGCTGGGATAAAACCGGTTTCATGTACCAGAATGGATACCGAACGCTGCAACCCGCTGATCAAAGCGGTAACATGGGCAATCACTTCCACGGTAGAATTTGGGGTGCTCAGTGTAGTGTGAGCAATACCATCTGCATCGCTCAGGTCGCTGGAAGGAGACAGGGTACCGAAGTCTCTCGAAAAGGAAACCCGGGCATTGGGATAAGGTTCCCGGGTGTCCTCATCCACGATAACCACATATACCTCGCAATTATCTCCAGCCACAATCTCCGAAGGAACAGCATAAATTGTATCTATCTCCACCGGCAAATAATCGGTTTCATAGACCAGGATTCGAACCGTCTTGAACAACCCTGCAACTTCCGCCTTGATATCAACAAAACGGGCGGTATCTGAGATATCGGTGCTGTAGGTTGTATGGCACCACCCATTGGAATCTGTATTCACATATTCCGGGGATAGACCTCCGAAAGGCGGGAAACTGCTTACCGAAAAATTGATGGTGATCCCTTCCACGGGATCCCCGGTAGCCTCCTCCACGATCTTAACGTATATCTTGCTCTGTTCGCCAGCATTTATCTGGGACGGGTCTGCGTAGATGGATTCGATCTCCACGGTAGTAATGGGATAATCTGCGGGATATACTTTTACTATTGTAGTAGCATCCTCCCTCCCATATACGCCACCTACAATGTTCGCATTAAACCGGGCGGAATCATAGCCGGCATAGGTATAGCGTACACGGGCTATCCCGTTGGCATTGGTTCGCGAATTGGAAGGGCTTACATAACCGCTGTCGCAAGTAAAGTTAACTTCAACATTACTCTGGGTGTTTCCGGTATTCTCATTGACCACCCTGGCATAAATATCACTGCTACTCCCTACATTGATTTCCAGGGGAGAAGCCCACATGGAGTCCACAACAGATTGCAATTCGGGGGAATAAGGGCTCATATTCCCGGTTTTCTGACAGGCTATCCAGACCGAAGCCAGTAAAGCAACAGAAAGGAGAACTACTATAAGGAAATTGATCCTTTTATGATTTATCATGACTGCAACTCCCTAATTCTAAACAACTTTATTCAACCTATCTATTAAAGCGGGAATCCCGGATCCCGGGACTTCCCGTTATTCCAAGTCAATATTAAAAAAAAGTCGCAGAGATGGTCTGAAATCAGATCAGAACTCTCACTGGGACTATTTCATAATCATCAATTTCCCGAATTGTTCGGACTCGTTGACCTTCAGACGATACAGATAGACACCAGAGTTCAGGGAGTTGCCATCAGAGTCCTGCCCCTGCCAGGTTACGGAGTATTTTCCAGGAGCCTGATATTGGTTAACCAGCTCCTTCACCCTTTTTCCAAGGCAGTCATAGACCTGGAGTTGAACCCGTCCAGGAGTTTCCAGTTGGTATGGTATAGAAGTAACCATATTCACGGGATTGGGGTATGCTTTCCCTAATTGGAAAGAGCTGATCGGTTTATTATGTTCGTTGATTCCGGTTGAGCTTAAGGCTGCCCCGAAATCGACGATTCCATAGCCTGTTTGTTCATCCCACCCGGTGGGTCCGATGTCCTGGGCAGTATTACGGATAAGGTTATAGACGCTATCCGGAGATATCCCGGGTGATCTTGAAAGGATCAAACCAGCCAATCCGGCGGCATGGGGACAGGCCATTGAAGTTCCCACTTCACCTTTCACCTGGTGGCTTCCTGCCGGCCAGCCATGTTCGTCCTCATCTGCCACGCTGGCAACCCAGGTGGACCATATAACCTCGCTGTAACCGGTTCCGCCGGCTTCCCCGCCGGCAGCCAAAACATCCAGTTCGGGGCCATATTCGGTGAAACTTGAGGTCTCCCGGTCGGAATTAAATGAACCCACTGCCAGGGTATACGGGGAAGAAGCAGGATAGCTCACTCCCATAGGGAAAAAAGTAACATTACCGGAAGCGCATACAATAGTTACACCCTGTTCGTAAGCCCAGTCTATAGCTGCCTCCAAAGCTGCAGGAACATCACCAAACATCAATCCCAGACTGATGCTGAGCACATCGGCACCATTATCAACCGCATATTCAATACCCATGATCAAATCCCCTTCACCGGTCAATCCCCCTTCGGCATGGCCTACTCTAACGGGCATTACCGTGCAGTTTCCCGCCATTCCCGCAAACTGATACGCATTGTCCATCACTGCCGCAATGATCCCTGCACAATGGGTGCCGTGGCTCACCCCCATGTCGGCAGGCAGTAGTATGGGGAAGGAGGATACCCCATCTCCTACCGATGGGTCGGGCTCACCCCAACCATCATCACCATCATAATGGATATCCGGATTCCAGTCATGCTGCCATTCTACTGCGGACATATCCGACTCATGACCGGTAACCCCACCAACAAAATCATAACCATTCAGATCATCAACGTAACCATTACCGTCATCATCAACCCCATTTATATCATCCAGATCATATACTACACCATCGTGATCGATATCCTCACCCGGATTCACCCAAATATTCCCCATAAGGTCCGGATGGTCAATATCCACTCCTGAATCCAGAACGGCGATCAGCACATCCTGAGCGCCGGTAGTGAATCCCCAACCCTCTTCGCAGTTCATTATAAAAGCTCCGTATTGGTCCGGTGAACTTGTTTCCAGGTAATTTCCATCATCGACAAAATACGGATCATTCGGAGTATAAAGGGTGTATAAAATATAGTTTGGTTCCGCCCATTCTACCAGTCCGCTGCCCTGATAAAGTTCCACAAAGGCATTAACCTGCTCGTCAGCCATCGAATAAAGTTCATTGAACCTTTCCCAATCCAGTTCATTTTTTGCTTCTTCAACCTCAGCAGGATGGAAAACGGTTTCAAACTTAATAATATAAATTCCCAAACGGGACGAGATCGGGCGCATTGTAGTTTGATACTCAAGATTGAAACCTTCAAGGGAAGAGAGTACCGATTCATCCGCTTTGATTAGTATGCAGCCGGTGGAAAACCGGCGAAGTACCTGTTGGGCATCCGGAGGCCGGTTATATGCGGCGAATAATGTACCTGCCAATAACAATAAGATGAACAGCGCTACAAAGTACTTCGACATTCCATCTCCTTTCAAGTAAAATATCTTAGCTTGTTCCTATCTACATTAATTAACCATCAATTATCAATATATTACGCTGGAAAAATATATCTAAAATTTTTCAGTAAGTCAAGTTTTAAAATCAACCTTTCCAACAAATATATGAGCTTTTTATATTGAAAAAGAGTTTATCCGGAATAAGTTATTGTACTTGACTAATAGTTTTTTACATTTATTTTGAGTTTCAATATCAAAGCAAGGATTCGATTTATATTTAAGGAATATGGTTAAACTCGCTCCATCTATACTTTCAGCAGACTTCAATCGCCTGGGAGAAACACTCAGTGCCGTGGAGAAAGCGGGTATAATGATCCTCCATCTGGATGTAATGGATGGTCATTTTGTTCCGAATATAAGTTTTGGGCCACTGATTGTAGAGGCTGTTCGCCGGGCAACCTCCCGTATGCACCTTAACGTCCATCTGATGATTCGTGACCCCCTTCTTTACACCCCGCAATTCTATAAAGCCGGTGCGGATAGCATAATCTTTCACCGGGAAGTAACTACTGATCCCGTGGAACTGGCGGGGGCCATTCAGTCTGAGGCAAATTACCGGGTTAAGGTTGGGATTAGCTACAATCCGGAGACCCCCATTGATGGCTTTGAACAGTTGGAGGGGATATGTTCTGAAATTCTTGTTATGAGCGTACATCCAGGCTTTGGGGGTCAGCAATTTATCCCGGAAACATTGACAAAAGTTAAGAAAATTGCTGAATATAATAAAGCCGCGAAAGAGCCGTTCATAATCTCTATTGATGGCGGAATTAATCCCCGTACCGCCCCCCTCGCTATCGCTGCGGGGGCACAAGTTATAGTTGCCGGAAATGCCTTTTTTAAGGATCAAGGGGAATACCGCTATGACCATTTTAATGAAATTGCCAATACACTGCTGGGTTCCTAAATGTTCGACCAACTGACCAACAAACTGGATCAGATATTCCGTAATCTGACCAATCGGGGCAAACTAACTCCTGCCAACATCCATGAGACCCTCCGTGAGATAAGGCGGGTTCTGCTGGAGGCTGATGTAAATTACAAAGTCGCAAAGGATTTCATAAGCCAGGTTGAAGCCGAAGCGTTAGGTGAAGAGGTTATATCTTCTATCACTCCGGGCCAGAAAGTGATAAAGATTGTGCATAGTAAGTTGGTAGAGCTGCTTGGGGGATCCGCGGTTTCCTTTGATATCCCGCGCAGGGAACCTTCGAAGATCATGCTGGTTGGTCTGCAGGGTTCGGGAAAGACAACGCTGGCTGGTAAACTGGCGCTTTATTTAAAGGGCAAGAACTGGTCGCCGGTTCTGGTAGCCGCCGATATATACCGTCCTGCAGCTGGTGAACAGCTAAACATACTGGGTAAGAGTATCAGTATTCCCACAGTAGTTTTCGAGCCGGGTGAAAAGCCCCTGGAAACCTGCCTCAGGGTCGCCCGGGAGGCCCCCCGGCGAGGCTGGGACATTCTGATTATGGATACCGCAGGAAGACTCCAGATCGATACCGTAATGATGGCCGAACTGAAACAATTGAAGAATAAGCTGACCCCCGAAAAAATAATCCTGGTGGTTGATTCCATGACCGGACAGGAAGCTGTTGCGGTAGCCTCTGAGTTCGAAAAAGAACTTGGGGTGGATGGTTTTGCTTTGACCAAGCTGGATGGGGATGCCCGGGGAGGAGCCGCCCTTTCCCTACGGGCAATCACCATGAAACCCATTCTCTTCGCCGGAGTGGGTGAAAAATTAAGCCAACTTGAACCCTTTTATCCGGATCGAATGGCCTCCCGCATCCTGGGGATGGGCGATATCGTCTCCCTGGTTGAAAAAGCCGAACAACTTTATGATGAGGAAAAAGCCCGGGAATTGGAGAAGAAGATCCGAAAGGATGAGCTCTCTTTACAGGACTTTTACAATCAGTTACAGCAGTTGAAGAAAATGGGACCGCTGCAGAATTTGATGGAAATGATTCCGGGATTCAGAAAGATGAATATTAACGAGGGCAGTTTCGACGAACGGGAGTTTTCCAAGATTGAAGCCATTATCAGTTCCATGACCCCCGCCGAACGCAAAAATCCGGATATTCTCGATGGCAGCCGCCGGAAACGGATCGCTTCGGGCAGCGGGACACAGATACAGGATGTCAATAAACTGCTGAAACAATTCAAGATGACCAAAAAGATGATGAGCAAAATGAGCAAGTTAGGTCCAAAGATGATGGGATTTTAGTTTTTTTAGAAAATAGTAGATTTTTATTGCTTTATTTTGGGCACTTCTTTATATTGGAAGTTTTAGAAAATTAATAACCTAAGGAGGTTACTTTGGCTGTAAAAATACGGTTGAGGAGAGGCGGTAAGATAAAGCAGCCATCCTATCGAATTATCGCTGCTGATTCACGGTCTCCAAGAGATGGTAGATTTTTAGAGATCCTGGGATTTTACAATCCCATGTCCACACCGGCAACAATTGAAATTAAGGAAGATAGAATAAGGTATTGGCTGGAGAGGGGAGCTATACCCACGGATACCGTAAAGTCACTTCTACACAAAAAAGGAATAGCAACGCCCTAACTGGTTCACTTAGTTGGACGTTCCCTATTGAATCTGATACTCCATACCAGATTCGCCTAGTATGCGCAAGGAGGTAGTAAAATGAAAGAGTTCATCGAATTCATCGCGAGAGCCTTAGTGGACAATCCTGATTCGGTAGAAGTAAAAGAAATCTCCGGTGACCGTACCACTGTTTTTGAATTACGAGTGGGCGAAGGTGACCTGGGAAAAGTAATTGGAAAAGGTGGTAAGACTGCACGGGCTACCAGAACATTACTCGGTGCAGTAGCCGCGAAGCAGGGTAAAAGAGCCGTATTGGAAATCGTGGAATAAGTCTTTACAGGTAACCTCGCTCCCCTTTTCAAAATCCTTTGAATGGTCTTTTCTTTCCATTATGGACCTATATATACTTACTTTATTTCCCCATTATTTTGATCCTTTTTTGGAGAACAGCATTCTTGGTACGGCGATCCAGAAGAAGCTGCTGAATATTCATCTGATGAACTTTCGGGATTTCAGCCTGGACAAGCATTCCAAGGTGGACGACCTGCCCTATGGCGGTGGGTCGGGGATGGTACTCCAGGTAGAGCCATTGTGGAGGGCTTATCAGGCCATACCAAAGCCCGTTCGGGAAAACGCAACGGTAATTCTGCCATCACCCCGCGGAGTACTATTCAAACAGGAAAAAGCCATGGCTCTCAGCAAAGAACCTAACCTCATCTTCATCTGTGGCCAATATAAAGGGATAGACCAAAGGGTTCAGAAACTGCTTGGAGCCCAGGAAATTTCAATTGGTGATTATGTCCTTACCGGGGGCGAGCTTCCTGCACTGATCCTTTTAAATGCCATTGCCCGTTTTGTTCCCGGAGTGCTTGGGGATTTGGATTCCGCACTTTCGGACTCTTTCACTTCCTCGCCTGATCTCCTGGGTGCCCCTGCATACTCCCGGCCAGTAGAATTCCAGGGACTGACAGTTCCCCCCGTGCTGCTTTCCGGAAATCACCAGGAAATCCAGAAATGGCGCGAAACCCAAGCCTTGATTACCACCCTGAAAAACCGGCCGGATCTCCTCCAAAATAGCGACCTAACCCCCACTCAAAAAAAACTGTTAAAAGATTTCAAGGGGGATCAAGAACCTTCCCCCTCCTGAATACCCTTCCAGAAGCGGATAAAATTACCTCCCGCAACCAGGGCTATCTCCTTTTCACTGAAACCGTAATCATCCATCGCCTTCAGGATTGCCGGAAAATAACTGATATCCTTAACCCCCTGGGGCAACCTGGATACACCATCAAAGTCCGAACCGAAGGCGAGCACACCTATCCCGGAGTTTCCCTTTATATAATCCATCTGGACCACCATGTCTTTAATACTTATCCTGCTCCATTTTTGGGAGGAGAGAAAACCGGGGTAGAAATTAAGACCCAAAACCCCCCTCTTTTGGGCCAAATCATGCAGCATGGTATCGGAAATATTTCGGGAGGATGACTTGAAATGTCTCATACATGAATGTGAGACCAGTGGGGGATAAGGGCTGAATTCCATAACCTGTTGAAAGGTATTGTCGGAGGCATGGGAGAGGTCGATTATCCCTCCCAGTCTGCCGATCTCCCTGACCGCATCCCTGCCCAACCCTGTCAAGCCCCTGTCAGTTTGACCCCTGGATACCTCCCATCCCGCGTTAGCAAAGGCATTGGTGTTGTTCCAGGTCAGGGTAAACATACGAACTCCACGGTGAAAATAATCCTCGATCATTGCCAGATTGTCTCCCAGGGGATGAAGGCCCTCTATCTCGATGATCACGGATATGATTCCATTCTCAAAATTTTCCCCCAATTCCGATACGCCCTTTACTATTGCTATCTTACCTTCGCCGATTTCAACGATATGGTAAAGCAGTTCCAGTTGCCGGTCGATTTCAGAGCGGAATTCAGCGGTGTTTTTTCCCCGGGGAGAAACAAATAATGAAAATACCTGAGCTGAAACTTCCCCTTTTATCATCCGGGGAAGATCGCAATGTCCTTCTTTTCGACCATTTATAAAATCCCGGGGATCCTTCAGGGCATAAAGAACATCACAATGCAGGTCTATCAGTGGAAATTTAAGCATTTTTATGGGATGGTTAAGAAATTAGCCGGGAAAGCAGCCTCTTTCACTATGATTGTTTGAGTAATTATCTTCAGTAACGGCAGGGATCACAACTGAGTTATGGTCTTTTTAGGGCCATTTTTCTTCCCCTCGGACTCCCCAGAGGTAGATTTGCCCGTCAAGATCAATACTCATTCCGATATCCCGCAGATTTTTATCGCATTCTTTATCGCTGAAATTATAGAAGGATGACAGATTATACTTGGAATAAGCATGGATCACACCATCGGGCCGGAAGATAAACCAGAAGTAGGAGGTTTCCGTGGGTTCATCAACGCCTAACCATTGCAGCCTTAACCGGGAAACATCTTCGATCTGCTGCCAGATAGGCAAACTACCGAGCTCGTCACCCACTTTCAGGCCCATAAAACAGATAGCTCCATCGCTGGTGGCAGTTTTACCATGCTCATAATAGTAGGTCATCTGAAGCTCCCAGAAGTGTTTTAGCAATGTAGCGGGTCCCCGTATTTTGGCTTTAGTGGTCAGGCTCTTATATTTGGTAAAACTTATGGCCGCTAAAACCCCGATAATAACGATAACGATCATCAACTCAATCAGGGTAAAACCCAATTTTTTCTTAAAATTATTCATGACCGTATCCATATATAAGTTATTTATGCAACTCTCAACTATAGTTTATAGCTTTCCAAAAAAATAGCAACATTTTTTTTCGGGCATTTAGTATAAATGCTGCATTACTTAAATCTCCAGCCTGGGGGGGAACACTCTCCTCTTTTGTTTTAGAACGAGGTGAATCCACTTTTTAGTCAATATGCGTTTACCCTTTAAATCTTTTCAGAAACAGATTTCGCCTGGGTGAATAACAGCAGGTAGTCCCGGCCGCCGGCTTTTGAGTCGGTGCCTGACATATTAAATCCGCCAAAGGGTTCCACATCGACCAGGGCCCCGGTACATTTCCGGTTCAGGTAGAGATTCCCCACGTGAAATTCTTCCCTGGCCCTCTCGAGCTTCATGCGGTCCATAGCAAAAACCGCACCGGTCAACCCGTATTTAGTACCATTTGCTATTTCCAGAGCATGGTCGTAATTATCTGCTTTTATGTAAGCAAGTACCGGCCCAAAGATTTCTTCCTGGGCTATCCGGGCATTAGAATCTACATCAGCGATAATAGTAGGCTGGATATAGTAGCCATTTCCGGACGCTTTTTCGCCGCCCAGTACTAATCTACCCTCACCCTTCCCGATCTCGATATATTCCATTATCTTTGCGTAGGCGGACTTATCGATTACCGGCCCCATATAGTTTTCCCATTGTTTTACATTCCCGACGGTTATTTTCTTGGCCTTATCAATGATCAATTGTAGCAGTTCATCATATACTTCTTTGACTACAATGGCCCGTGAGCATGCCGAGCACTTCTGACCCTGGAACCCGAATGCGCTTGCTACTATACCGGTCGCCGCTTCATCTAATTTGGCGCTATTGTCCACCACTATGGCATCCTTACCCCCCATCTCCAGGATTGTTCGTTTTACCCATATTTGACCAGGGGAGCATTTAGAGGCCAGCTCCTGTATCCTCAAACCAACCTCCATGGAACCGGTAAAAGCGATAAAACGGGTTTTGGGATGTTCCACGATAAAATCACCGATCTCACTTCCGGAACCCGGTATGAAATTGAGCACTCCGGGAGGTAACATCACTTCCCGCATGATATCCACGAATTTCCGGGCTATGGTGGGAGCCGTACTTGCCGGTTTCAACAATACAGAATTACCCGAAACAATCGCTGCGGTTGTCATTCCAGCCATAATAGCACAAGGAAAATTCCATGGAGGTATGACCACCCCGACTCCGAGGGAAATATAGTGAAGCTCATTATCCACGCCTTCCATTCGGGTCAACGGTTGGATACTATCCAACTTTACCATCTGATGTCCATAGAATTCCAGAAAATCGATTGCCTCACAGGTATCCGCATAGGCTTCCAGCCAGTTTTTACCCTCCTCAAAGACCATCCATGCTGAAAGCTCATAGATCCTTTCCTTCATTATTGAGGCAGCCTTCCAAAGATACCGTGCGCGGACCTTACCGGGTACTTTCTTCCATTTATCGAAGGCCTTCAGGGCGCTTTGCATTGCCCTCTCTGCAAGCTCCTTGGTACATTTGGAATGAATTCCTACTATTTCATCAACATTCCCGGGATTTATTGATTTTATCTTGCCCTCCGTAAATATCTCCTCCCCATCTATTATCAAACCATATTCCTTACCCACTTGTGACTGAACATAAGCTATCGCTTTTTCCATCTTTTCACGAGGGCCCGGCTGATTAAAATCCACATAAGGCATAGTCTTAAACTCTGGAATCATTCCATCTCTCCTTTACTTTACTTATAGAACTATTTTGGATTTACTTTCTCTTTTGCAAATATAGTTTATAATAAGTTAAGTCTTAAATAAAATCAATTATTTTTTAAAAAAATTTAACTGCAAAAAAAATCCCGGCGCGTTTTCACACCGGGATCATTTTTCAGTAAATATATCATTTATCGGTCAAATATCCTTTAAAGGATTTCTATATATCCAGCTATTCTTTGCTTTCCTTTTTTATTGCCGCTTCCTCACCAATCTCCTCGGCTTCTTCAACCTCTTCTTCGGCCTTTTCCTCTACGGTGATCTTCTTAGGTGAAGAGATTGTCACTACTGTCCGGTCAGGATCCACCAATATCTCGAATCCTTCAACTTTAAGGTCTTTGATGTGTATTGATTGGTCAATTTCCAGATCGGTAATATTCACCTTAATAATATCAGGGATATCCTGGATAAGACCCTTTACCGGAATCTCCCAGAGATGCCCGGTAACGATGCCCCCCTGTTTCTGGCCCACCGCTTCACCTTCAAACTCAAGGCCGACCTCAATTGTGATGGGCCGTTTAGGGCTGATATGCTCAAAATCCACATGCTGAATCGATTCATCAACTGGAGCATGCTGGATTTCCTTGATCACCGCTAACACCTCCTGGCGGGAACGGGTTCCGATCTTCAAACCCAAAAGAGCGTGTTCGGATCCTACTCCTTTTAAAAGGTTGTCTAACTCGATTTTGGGTACTGCAAGCAACTGATTTTCAATATCCAGTCCATACAATACCGCAGGGATCAATCCTTCAGCCCGGTAACTCTTGGCGGATTTCTTCCCGGGATTCTCTCTCTTCTTTACAGTTAATGGAAATTTTTTCATGGCAAAATTCTCCTTTATTCTCTTTTATGGCATCTTAGAGGTGCAATATTGGCCTTTCCTGAAAAAGCACACTTACCGACCTTTCCAGATGTATATTGTTAATCGCTGCTGCAAAAAGGCTGGCAATAGGGATTACTTTCAGCTTAACAGAGCGCTTTTTATCCTCTATAGGGATGGTATCAGTTACTATCAGTTGTTTTATACTTGATTTTTCAATTACTTCCCGTGCGGAAACCAATTTGCCATCGACCTCCTTGGTGGATAGTAATGCGTGAGTACAAAAGGCAAAGACCTCCTTTGCTCCTTTCTTGACTAAAAGGTCCGCTGCTTTGGCCAAAGTGCCGCCGGTATCGATGATGTCATCCTTAAGAACCACGGTAGCACCTTCTACATCTCCAATCAGATCAATGGCTTCAGACTGATTAGGTTGATTTCTTCTCTTGTAAATTACTGCTATGCCTACTTCTAAGCCCTCCGCGAAATCTTCGATCCTTTTAACACCCCCTACATCGGGGGAGGCAACTACCACCTTATGATCCCGGTCGGCTTTGGAGGGCACTATCCCTTCTCCCCGCAGGTACCATTTAAAGACGCCTTCCGAGCTCAGATTATCGGTGGGTATATCAAAAAATCCCTGTATTTGCGGGGCATGCAAATCCAGGGTAAGGATGCGGTCAGTCCCCGCTGTTGCAAGAAGATTGGCTATCAGTTTTGCGCTGATCGGCACCCTTGGTTTATCCTTCCGATCCTGACGGGCATAGCCAAAGTATGGGATTACCGCAGTGACCCGACGGGCTGATGCTCGTTTGGCCGCATCGACCATCAGCAACAGCTCAAGAATATTATCCCCTGGCGGATTTGTGGATTGAATGATGAATACATCCTTTCCCCTGATGTTATCACATATCTGAAAACGGATCTCTCCATCCGCAAAATTTTTTAGAACCGAGGTTACCGGTTCAGCCCCAAAAAGTTCAACAATCCTATTACCTAATCCAGGATTAGAACGCCCTACTAATAATTTTATGTTTCCCATTTTTAATAAATCCTGTTATAACAGCAAATTAATAATGTACTGGGGCGGGAGGATTCGAACCTCCGAATGCAGGATCCAAAATCCTGTGTCTTACCGCTTGACGACGCCCCAAATCCGAGCGCAATAAATCTTGAAGAATATAAATATTTAGAGCCTCTTTGTCAAACAAAATAAAAACAAATTTGGTAAAATTTAATTTGACAACTATGGGTACGTTTATATTTTGAAATAATATTTTGTAATTATAACTGAAAAAATAAAAAGCTGAGGAGGATATATAATGTTTAAAAACAGTATGAAATGGTTTTGCCCCGTTACCATTATTTTAGTGGCTTTACTGATGATTAGCTGTGATAAGGACCCCAACGAGCCTGAGCCCGTGGATAATTCTCAATGGTTAAGGGTCGGGGGAAGCAAGGTACCCGGTATTTTTGATATAGAGATAATTGGCGACCAGGAGGCTTTTATCGCCGGGAAAGAGGGCTTCATCGCCCATACAGTTAATCAGGGGGCCGATTGGGATACAATCCCCCTTGCCGGGATCTGGCAGGACTTATTCGATATCGACCGGATTCCTGGTGGGGTAATCTGGGCATGCGGCCAGAAAGGACTATTGCTAAAGTCTGAGGACGGCGGTGATAGTTGGACCGATATATCTGCCGATGATTTTATCTTTATTGACTCCACCATAGTTGACAGTGTGATCATTGACTCGGTTGACTTTTCCGATCCCGATAATATCCTTCAATTCACCCGGGATACGACACTTTATTTCCTTGATACCGTGGAGGTTCAATTCAGGTATCAGGACCTTAACGACGTGGAATTTTCGGATCCCCAGCAGGGTTTTATAGCCAGTTCGGGAGGGGTGGTTTACGTTACTTCCGATGGCGGGGTATCCTGGGAGGGCCGCCATGCCCTTGATACTACTATCGTTATTCCCATTCCCTGGTACAAAACCTTCGTGGAAACTTTGATTGTAGGTACAGATACTACCATTATAGACACAGTGCTTGGGGATACTACCTATTATACCCAGAAGACCATCTTCTCTACCAATTTCCTTGGGGCCTGTACTTATGGCAACAGCAAATGGTGGATCTCCGGCCTGGACAAGAGCATCCTGTATTCCGGCAATCAGGGACAAAATTGGGTACGGAAACTGGAACCGGAATCGGATATACGCCTGGAGGATATTAATTTTACCAGTGCCACCGATGGCTGGGCGGTAGGTTCCGAATGCCTGATCCTGAAAACCCTGGACGGCGGTGAGTCATGGAATGAAGTCAACGTTTCAAGCTGTATCAGGGATTTACTGGAAATCCGGTTCCATGAAGCACTGCAAAATGGTTGGATTGTGGGCAAAACCAGCAAGGTGCTTTTTACTACCAACGGAGGCTCAAGCTGGTCCAACGATGATTCTGAAGTAAATGCTGATCTTTATTCTACCGGGATTATTGACCTGGATACCCGCTGGATAGTGGGATACCGAACCTCCGCACGGGTAGGTACCATCCTGCTCACTAAAGACAATGGAACAGAATGGACCATTCAGAGCTATGGCGTGAACCGTTATTTAAGCGGACTATGCTTTACCGATGTAAATAATGGCTGGATTGTTGGCAGTGATGGGGTTTGTGTAAACACAACCGACGGCGGTAATATCTGGGTGCATCAGAATTCCCGTGCCACCAGTTACCTTAACAGCATTCACATGCGGGATAACAACCTGGGCTGGCTAGTGGGAAATGACGGGGTAATCCGCAAGACGACTGACGGGGGTGAGAATTGGAACACCGTTTCCTCCGGGGTCCAGGTAAGGTTGCACAAAGTTTATTTCCCCACCAACAACATCGGTTATGCCGTTGGAGATAGCGGAACCATTCTTAAATCCGAAGACGGAGGCGATTCCTGGGAAGTTCAGGTCTATCCTTCTAAAGTTCATTTTAAAGACCTGTACTTTGCAGACCCGAACAATGGCTGGCTCTGCGGGGACAACGGAACCGTTATTCATACTACCGATGGCGCAGAGAGCTGGGAACAACAGGATTGCGGCACCATCGCTAATTTCCTGGGACTGCACTTTATCAGCGCTAACCAAGGTTGGGTAGTAGGCAGTATGGAAGGGGGTACAAGCCATATCTATAGTACTCAGGATGGCGGCGATACCTGGACCTTTCAGAATACCGGCGAATCCATCTGGTGGACAGATGTGTTCTTCACCGACGCCAATAACGGCTGGGTCACCGGGCTTTACGGTATGATCTACCACACTAACGATGGAGGAGCCAACTGGCACCGTCAGAATAGCGAAAATACAGGGCATCTAAGCGAAATCAGCTTTATTAATTCCGATCCCGATTATGGATTCATAGTGGGAGAAGCTGGAGCTATTTTACGATATTACCCGGAAGAGTAATCTGAAATCTTTTACCGAACCATCAAATAAAAATACTTCCAATATGCCCGATAAGGGTTCTTATCCTTTTTTGAAATGAAGAAAATTCTTCAATTTCTGTTCATAAATCTGTTGTTATTATTCAGTGTTCTTTATGCCCGGGAAACGGGTTTTCTGCAGGGAAATATCCTGGATGACCATGAAGAACCACTGTCTTATGCTCATATCGATCTGCTGAACACAAATAAAAAATCCTTTTCCGAGTTAAACGGCCTGTTCTTTATGGAGGGCGTTCCCGCTGGTTCCCATGATCTGAAGATAACCCGGATCGGTTACGGGGATACCGTTATCCAGGTGGAGATTCAAGCGGATGAAATTACAGAAGTAAGGGTAATTCTATATCCTGAAGCCTTCCGGGCGGAAGCTCCGGAACAGAAGACCCCTGAGAGGGAGATATTTGAGAGGGAGATAGTCCTATCCGAGCGGATTCTTTACCAGGATGAGATATCCGGTGGACTTTTTTTTCAGGGAAGCGATGCCTTGAACATCGCCAGGAAGCTTCCCGGCATCGATTTTCTGGATGATTTTGCCAGCCAGCCATTCTTTCGGGGAGGGAGTTCCGATCAGAGCCGGATAATTTTCGACCGGGCTCCTCTATATAATCCCTATCACCTTGGAGGATTAGTCTCTGCACTCAATGCTTCATCTATCCGAAACCTGAAGATAATTTCCGGAGGTTTGCCACCCCATTATGGCGAAAAACTGGGAGGCGTTTTGGAATTCTATCCTAAAGATGGTTCAAAAAGCAACTATTCCGGAAATTTCAACCTTTCCCCTTTATGGGGGAGCGCACAGCTTGAAGGTCCCATTACAAGTAAAGCATCCCTGATATTTACCGGAAAAACCGCCCTGCTAAAACAACTGCCCTTTGACTTTTACGACTTCTGGGGGAAATTACACCTTAAACCGGCAAACTGGATGAATAATAGCCTGGGAATACTCTTTTCCGGAGACCAAATAAATTTTCAGGGCGATGAATCGGAGACACTTGAAAATACCCCCCAGAAAATTGATTTTGACTGGAGCAGCAAACTGCTTTATTGGAACAATCAATTCTTGCTGGGAGGGAAATTGCTCTCCATGCTTAGTCTATCCTACTCCAGTTTCGGAACCCGTATGGACCAAACCGAGAATATTAGTACCGTCTTTCTTATCGACACCCTCAGTGATCTATCCATCTCCTGCGGTATTGAGTATTTTGGTATTTCCAAACACCTGTTAAATTGGGGCCTTCAATATAATGGCTACTATTTTAATTATCTTTACGAGGCTAACGGTGTTCCTTTTCTTAAGGATTCCGGTACCGAAAATCAAATCAGCCTGTATGGTCAGGATAAATTCTACTTCAGCCAGAAGATCACCTTTGAATATGGATTACGTAGCACATATTTCGCCCGGATCAAATCCCTCCTGCTGTCGCCAAATCTAAAAGTCAAATATATGCTTAATGATAATCTGGCCTTGAAAGCCGGTTGGGTTTTACAGTACCAGTATATTCATTCTCTCTTTGATGATGACCTCTATTTCCCCCTGAATCTTTGGGTCTTTTCGGATCAATCCGAACCGGCTTCAGCTCACCATTTCATTCTCTCCCTGGAACAATGGTTGGGCAATGATTATTGTTTATCTCTGGAGGGCTGGTGGATCAGAAGCCAGCGAATAATCAGGATGAACGACCATCCCATCTCCCTGGATGATCTATATATAGAGGGCGATGGGGATGCTCGCGGTCTGGAGCTTTTTATGAAACGTTCCAGGGGAAATCCAAAAGGCTGGCTGGGAGTAACATTCTTAAAAGCCGAACAGAATTTCGGGGAGGACCCTTTTCCATCCAAGTCAGATCGGCCCTTTAAACTGGAGTTGATGCTGCAGATCGCCCTGTCATCACATTGGTCAATGGGACTCGGGTATCAATATGGATCCGGACTGCCTTATGGAGAGCTTATGCAAAAACGATTTCCGGCATACTCCCGTACTGATATAGCAATAGCCTGGGAAAAGAACATAGCCAATTTTCACCTGCGGCCTTATCTGGAAATAAGGAATCTCTTCGGCAATAAGAACCTTACCAGGGTTCAAGGTGAGGGCGCATCTCTAAAAGAAACCGGCGTACTGCCCCCGTTTATGATACCAATGATCGGATTGGAGGGTTGGTTCTAAATCGTTGTAATACCCGATTAACCCCCCCAACAATCAAATACGGCTATCCGGAAATTATAATTTTAAAAATAATTTGCATTATATTTTTTTTTATTTAGTTTGTCCCCTGCTTTTCGATTTATATTTTTAAGAACCTAACCAAAGGCTGATATTTGAAAGAAGAAATCTTACAGATCCCACTGGTACCACTTCGCGATCTGGTGGTCTTTCCCAATATGGTATTCCCCATTTTAGTGGGCAGGACCAATTCAATAAATGCCCTGGAGGAATCCATGATGGGCAAAAAAAAGATCTTATTGGTCACCCAGAAGGACCCCGAGGCAGAGGACCCCTCTTCCCGAAAGCTTTACCGGGTAGGCACCCTTGCAAATTTACTCCAGATAATGAGATTACCCAAAGGTGAATTAAAGGTACTGGTGGAGGGTTTGCACCGTGCTAAGGTGATCAGGTTTTTACGGGCTGACGATCATTTGGAGGCAAAGATCTCGGTTATTCGCCGTAACGATGATCCCACTTCCCCCCTTTTAGAAGCTCTGCGTAGAAAAGCTACTGCCCTGTTCGAGAATTATTCCCGCTATAACGAGGGGATTCCACTGGAAGTTTCATCCAGTGTATTACGGATCGATAATCCCCAGAGGTTTGCCGACCTTCTTTCCGCGCATCTTCTGCTCAGGGTAAACGAACAGCAGAAGCTGCTTGAATCTGAAACTTTGCTGGACCAGTTCAAACTGCTCATAGGTTATCTTACCAAGGAGATAGAGATCTCCAAGATCGAGCAGCAGTTAGATGGTGAGGTCAAGCAGCAGATCACCGATTCTCAGCGCAGATTATATCTTCAGCAGCAGCTCAAGACCATCCAGGATGAATTAGGGGAGAATAACTTTGAATCCGATGAATACCGGGAGCTTTTCGAGCGCATTGAAGTGGCGGATTTTCCGGAAAATATCCGGGAGGTTGCAGAGCGCGAGTTCAACCGGTTAACCAGGATGCATCCGGTATCCGCTGAGGCAGCGGTAGTTCGTAATTATCTGGACTGGTTACTGGATATCCCCTGGACACTCAAAACCAGGGACAATCTGGACATCAAGAAAGCTCGCAAGATACTGGATGAGGATCATTATGGTCTAAAGGAAGTGAAGAACCGGATTATCGAATATCTTTCAGTAATGCGAATTTCCCGGAGTATTAAAGGACAGATACTCTGCTTTGTAGGTCCGCCGGGAGTTGGCAAGACCTCACTGGGGAAGTCTATTGCACGGTGTCTGGGGCGGAATTTTGTCCGTACATCCCTGGGCGGAGTACATGATGAAGCTCAGATCCGTGGGCATCGCCGCACTTATATCGGGGCGATACCCGGAAAGGTTATCGAATCCCTTCGAAAAGCGGGTTCCATTAATCCGGTCTTCCTGCTCGACGAAGTGGACAAGATGGGTCAGGATATTCGCGGAGACCCCGCAAGCGCCCTCCTGGAAGTACTTGATCCCGAACAAAATAACGCATTCTGCGACCATTTTCTGGAAGTGGATTACGACCTCTCCAATGTGCTGTTCATCACAACGGCAAATACCTTGCCGGGTATTCCTCCCCCGCTTCTGGACAGGATGGAGATACTGAGGTTCCCCGGTTATCTGGACAATGAAAAATTAGCCATAGCCAAAGAATTCCTGATCCCTAAGGGTCTCAAAGCGCATGGTTTGGAAAAACTGAGAATAACCTTCTCCGACAGTTCTATACTCAGTATAATCACCAATTATACTCAGGAAGCCGGAGTACGGGAGTTGGAGCGTAAAATCCACAAGGTATTCCGGGTAATCGCTACACAATTAGTCGAAAAGGGTCTGGAGCCACAGAACCAGAAACCACTTTTTATCAGCAAGCAGAATCTTGTCAAATATTTAGGCCAACACACCTTTCTTGAGAGCAAGAAGCCCGAAACGCTTCTCCCCGGCGAAACCATCGGCCTTGCCTGGACAGCCAGTGGCGGCGACATCATGGTTATCGAAACAGCCCTTATGGATGCTCCCTTTAAGCTTTCCCTAACCGGTTCGCTGGGCGATGTGATGAAGGAATCAGCCGCGGCAGCACTCTCATACGTTCGATCCAGAACCAAGATGCTGGGTATCGACCCAGCCCTCTTTCGCCGCAAAGAGATTCATATACATGTCCCCGAAGGCGGAATACCCAAGGACGGGCCTTCCGCAGGTATTACACTTGCCCTGAGCATCATATCCGCATTTACCAGAAAAAGCCTCCCTGAAGATATCGCTTTTACCGGAGAAGTAACCCTTAACGGACGGTTGCTGCCCATTGGCGGATTGCCTGAAAAACTACTGGCTGCCAAACGCAACAAAATAAACAAGGTCATCCTGCCCAAACGAAACCAGGAAAAACTAGTGGAGATCGATCCCCAAATCAAAAAAGGATTGGACCTTCAACTATTCGAAAATATGGATGAAGTACTCTATTATCTGGATCTTGTCTCACCCCCGGGAAAACAGCCGCAGTAAAAGAATAACTGACCCACCTATCCGGATTTTCATCTGCTTTGGTGATTATATTTCAAACATTTCATAAGCGGCTGGACTCTGGCTGTTTATCAAGAAAAACTGTTTGAAATGCTTTGCAATATTATCCTGTTTAATGCAGTTGCAAAATAATAGTTGACTTTTATATCCTTGCATTATACTTTGAAAAAGATATTATAATAGCTTAAATTATAGTAGTAATTATCAAGGAGGCTTCTGTGAAATATAGGTTATTTTTTGCTTTGTTAATAATTATTCCCTTTGCGCTATGGGCCCAAACCCCAACGTTGTATAGTGTCAGCCCCGACACCGGGGCGCAGGGAAGCAGCTTGACCATCCTGCTGTCCGGTACCAATTTCGTTTCCGGACCCGCACTTTCAACAGATTTTGGCGCCGGGATAACTGTAACCAGCCTGGTTTATATCACTTCCGCTTTTCTACGGGCAAATATCGATATCGATATCGCCGCCCCACTGGGGACCAGGGACGTTATCGTTACAAACCCCAGCGGAGCTGCCGATACACTCTTTGATGGATTCTGGATCATAGATGATGATGTTTACCCCCCGGTTGGAAGGATGATCTTTCCACCCTGCAGTTCCTATATCAGTTGTGCGGACACCGCTATAATTGTAGCTCTCTGGGACGAACACGAGATCGATACTCTCTCTATCGAAGTAGTGGTAAATGGATTCATTTTCGATATATCATCGCCTGAACTGACCTTCTTCTCCTCGCCTACTGAAACCCTGTTGATATTCCGCCCCTCGCTCCCCGCTGAAGACGGTGAGTATCACTATGCCATTACCGAGTTAGCCGATACATTGGGAAATTCAATCGGGCTACCCCTGATCAACTGCTCTTTCTGGGTGGACCTGACTCCACCTGTGCTCTGGAATATACATCCCGATCCCGGGGGAACTACCCGGGAAACCTATCCTCGAATATCCTTCTATGTTGCTGATTCCGGTTCCGGACTGGATACAAGTTCCATCACCATAACTATCGGCGGCATTACTTACAGTTGGGGGCATCCATCGCTTCGTTGGGGCGGAGACAGCCTGGTATGGACTGCCTCCATGGCCGGCAGGGAATTCTACATCGGTGATACCGTTGTTGTATGCCTGGATTCAGTTTCCGATCGGTCAGAATACTGCGGTGCTAATTCTATTACCGACACCTGCTGGTCCTTTGTCATATATATACCGCCCCCATCTGATATCAACCTCTCCATTCGTCAGGTGGCACCGGATAACTTCCCCCTCATCCAGTCACTGGTTTACGTTACCGATGAGGACGACCGCACCGTAGAGGGCTTGACCGCCCGGAACTTTATTGCACACGAAGATGGCACCCGTCAATATCCCCTGATCGTTCGCAATCTGGGCGGCGGGGGCATGGCTGATATCGTATTCGTAATCGATGACACCGGAAGCATGGGCTGGATCATCTCCGATGTTCAGGCACGAGTGGGAGCCTTTGCTGATTCATTGGCGATGATCGGTATCAACTATCGGTTGGGACTGGTTACCTTTAAGGACGAAACAGATTTTGATGGTACCCGCTTTGGGCTGGGTTATGAACTGACCTCTGATATCGACCTGTTTCAGGATATGGTGGATGGTGTAGTGGCATCCGGAGGCGGGGACGGACCGGAAACTTCTCTCGATGCGATCGCCGATGCCCTCCATTTTCTGGAATTCCGACCGGGGGCAAGGATCGTGATTATTATGATCACCGATAATAACCCCCATTACAGGGGTGATGGCACTACATACTCGGATATTACACTGGATGAATGCGTGGACTCACTGCTCTCTTATAATTCGGTTTGCTTCGTGGTTAGCAGTGATTATTATTCTTCCTTTTATACCGGGCCCGGGACCCTGACCGATGAAACCGGCGGCACCTGGTACGATCTGGACTACCCATTCGACGAGATATTAGAGCAGATATCTGAATTTATTCGCGGTGGTTACTATGTATCCTACACCACATCTAATTCGGTTGCCGATTGCGGCATCCGCCACCTCAACCTGGAAGTTCAATTCGTGGGACTGGACGATGATGATGAAACCCCATTCATGGCACCATGCGGACCCGCCGGTGAGATCATAAAACCGCTCAACGGCACCAATAGCTCTAATTCCCGGCAAGAAATACTTATGGTTCTCAACGAGCCGCACGAAGGGATCAATGACACCACCATCCAGTTTGTGGTGGAGGAGGTCCTCTATACCGTATATGGCTCACCCGAACTATCATTTTCCGATGATACCCTTTATTTTTATCCATCCGTTCCTTTCACCCACAGGCAAGAGGTGAACGTTATTCTGGCTCAGGTACTGGACGGCAATGGGCACAGCCCCTTCTCCGGACCCATCGAATGGGAATTCTACGTCGATTTAAGGGGACCGGTAGTATCCAATGTCAGTCCCCTGCCTGACACCGTACTGAACGGCCCGGACCGACAGACCCCCATTATCCGAATGGATATCACTGACGATCTGGCCGGGGTCAGAGAGGCTTCTATCCTGATTAAAATTACCGCACCACTATCCGGGATAGATGTCAACTTCTCGGTTTACTCGGATGGTATTGCCTGGAATGGAACCACTTTCGTGATCGACCCGGAAGAGGTTAACCTTCATTTCCTGGAGCGGGACACCGTTTGCGTTCGGGTCATCCGGGCCGTCGATAACCCCGACTATGGCGACCCCAATTCCATGATCCCCTATGAATGGTGTTTTTACATCCAGGATGATGATACACTCTGCCCGGAATTCACCGATTTTTCACCCCAGCATGTAGAGGAAAACCTGCAATTCTACATACAGTGCGCCATAGAGGATGCATCCGGAGTATATGATGATCTTACCGGCTCGGAAGGCTATGGAGTTTACCTTGAATGGACTCCCGATGGCAGCCTGGAGGATATGACAGATAATTACGAGGAACAGATGGAAAGATTTGGCGGAGATATCTTCCGTGCACTCATCCCCGGACAGGATGAAAATGCCTCTTTCATCTATCGGGTATGCGCGTACGATGACGACTTTGACGATTCTCTCAGTATCGACCGTTCTTTCTGCTGCAGTGACACTCAGCGCATAAGCTTCCGCAATATCACCGGACCTATCGCCACCCTGATCCAGCCTGATTCCAGCACATGGACCACCAATGCGAACCAGTCCATCGCTATCAGGATAGTGGATGATGCCAATGGTGTGGATCCCTCTACAATTCACTTGAATGTAGCCGGACTGAACCTTTATGTCAATGGCACTACGGTCATTTATGATGCGGATAGCATACTATGGTATTACCCGGAATCACCCAACCTTTTCACCGATGGGCAGACAGTCAACTGCCAATTGATTGCAGCCGACGACAATGTTGGCAATGAGCTTCAAAACCCGTTCGGCTGGACGTTCCGGGTTGATCTGACCGGCCCGGTAGGAACTACCATCCTTCCGCCGGCAGGTTCTGTAACCGAAGATTATCAACAGGATATCATCCTGACGGTGGAGGATGAATTGCGGGAAGTCAATATCAGCACTATTCAATTGCGCATAAACGAAACCCTTTACATTATCGGAGATCCGGGCATTCACTGGGACCTTGCTTCCCATACCCTATCCTTTATCCCCGAGGACATCCCGCTGTCTTTTGTGGATGGCGAAAGCGCCTGCGTTACCCTGGAGGCCGCGGACGACCTGACCCCTGATTACGGTCTTCCAAATCCCCTCTATGAAATCCTGCGCTGGTGCTTTATCCCGTCTATATCGGTATGCAGTTATTCTCCCAATGTCTTTACGCCTAACGGCGACGGGTATAACGATGTGGTAACCTTCACCTACCCTCACATGTATCTGGGCGGAGGCACCCTTACCATCTTTACACTTGATGAGGAGGAGATACGCACTGTGCACGGAGAGGCTGGCGACTTCCTTGTTTGGGACGGGACTAATAATCGCGGAAATCCTGCGCCACGGGGTATTTATATCTGGATCATCGTCTTCGAGGATGAAATAGTCTGTAATGGTTCCGTTACGTTGATCCGTTAGTATATAGGCAGAAGAATTCGATTGCCCCATTTTTGCCTTAAGATAGAAGCGGGGTTTTTCCCCCGGATTCCAATACAGTTCTGCCATTACACTCCTACATTCATACCCTATTATCCTCAAACTTTTTAAAAAATCCCGGTTGTAACTTGACAAAACAGAGAATATTTTTATAATTCTTAATTACCTTTTAAAATAAAACCTATTTATACCTAAAATAAATGTTGTTTAAGGAGCACAATGAGCAGTCCCAAAGAAAATCCTGATAAGAAAAAAAAGATTCCCTTAACTGATGAACCGGAAAATACCCCGGAGCGGGATTATGAAGCGGAATACAAGGCGTTGGAAGACAAATATCTTCGTTTGGCGGCTGATTTTGAAAATTACAAAAAGCGCCAGCAGAAATTCACCGGGGATATTTTGAATTCTATGCAGGATGCTATGCTGGCCCGTTTCCTGGAAATCAAGGATAATTTAGAACGGGCTTTGAAAGCCGCAGAGGAATCGGAATGCTATGAATCATTCTATAAGGGGATCGAATTGACCTATAAGCACTACTGTGAGATGCTCCGTCAGGAAGGTGTAGAGGAGTTAGAATGTATGGGAATGCCATTTGACCCCCTGGTGCATGAGGCGGTTAGTCAGATGCCTGCGGAACCGGATAAGGATGGTATGGTTATCGAGGAGATACAGAAGGGTTACCGTCGTAAGGACCGTTTGATAAGGCCTTCCAGGGTGGTTGTAGGAATTAGCAAAGATGATGATAAGGAGTCCGCGAACTGATGCCATTTAACGCTTCTAACAAGCAGGATTACTACGAGTTGCTTGAGGTTTCCGAGAGTGCAACCCTGGAGGAGATCAAGGCTTCATACCGTAAATTAGCCATGAAATGGCATCCGGACCGCAACCCGGACCAGCCGGAGGCGGAAAAGCGTTTCAAGGAAATCTCTGAGGCTTATGCGGTACTCTCCGATCCCGAGAAACGTGCCCGTTACGATAGCGGGGGTTTCAGCAGCCTGGAGGATATTTTTGGATTTGGCATAAATATGACTAATCCCTTCGACCTTTTCAGGAATGTAATGAATGGTTTCGGCGGGTTCGGATTTGGTTCAACCGGTTCGGCTGCCCGTAATCAGGTTTATCGGGGCAAGGACTTGAAGGCATCTGTAAATCTTACTCTGGAGGAGATCAATACTGGTGTTGAAAAGACCCTGAAGGTCAAGCGCTATGTTCCCTGTTCGAATTGTGGTGGAGGCGGTGTGCCACCGGGGGCGGAGGTCAAGACCTGTCAGACCTGTCAGGGCAGGGGCCAGGTTAGAAAGGTATCTCAGTTTCTGCTGGGTCATTCAATCCAGATCATCACCTGTCCTGATTGTGGCGGTAAAGGCAAGGTTGCAACAGAGACCTGTGATATTTGCCGTGGCAGTGGGAGGGTTCAAGAGGAGGAGACAATTCCGGTAAAATTCCCGGCGGGGGTTAAAGAAGGGAATTATGTTGTTCTTGAGGGCAAGGGTGATGTAGGGCCGAATAACGGTCCCCCGGGTTCTCTGCTTGTATTCGTACACGAGAAAAAACATCCTTTGTTCATGCGCCGTGAAGACAATCTGCTCTTTCAACAGGGTATCACTTTCAGCCAGGCCGCCCTGGGGGACAAGATCAAGATTCCAACCCTGAATGGAAAAGTGGAATTAAAGATTCCCAAAGGCACCCAGTCAGGGGAAGTATTTTCTTTCAGTAACCAGGGATTGCCCCATTTAAAAGGCCATGGCAGGGGTGATTTGCTGGTCCGGACCATCGTCGTGACCCCTGAAAAACTGAACCCCGAGGAAAAGAAGCTCCTTGAAAAATTAAAACAGGTTCAGGGCGATAAAGAGCCCCAGCTTAAAGGTGATTACCTGGAAAAAATAAGAGATTTTTTCGGAATATAGAAGCAGAAGTTTACAAAATTCAATGTCCATGTTAGATCATCTTACCACATATTTTTATACCCCCCCAAGTCTGGTGAAACAGGATACCCTTAAATTGAAGGATGAAGAGGCTAAACATGCTACAGTCGTACTGAGGAACAAGAAGGGTAAGACCATCTATGTAGTAGATGGAGTGGGCGGGCTTTACAAGTGCAAGATCATCGGCATAGAGCATAATTCGGTGAAATGTGAGGTATTGGAAACCCCCGCTACATTTTCCGAATTACCCTTTAATATTACGCTGGCAGTGGGGATGGTGCGTCAGAAGAATATGGAGTTGATTCTGGACCAGGCCACTCAACTGGGGATCAGCCAATTCGTTCCTTTACTGGTAGATTTTAATGTTTTTGAATTTAAAAGCGGGGATCATCAATCAAATATTTTGGGCCGCCTGGAAAAAATTGCTATAAAAGCTATGAAGCAATCCCTTCGAACCCGATTCCCGGTGATTCATCCCGCAATAACAATCGATGAATTTTTTAAAGAGCATAGTTTCGATCTCAAGGTTTACGCCGATTTGGATGGCTTTCCCAATTTAAAATCACATACTTTCGAAGCCAACCAGGATCTGTTTTTGGCGGTGGGTCCTGAGGGCGGGTTTTCCAGCCGGGAGATCGTTCTGCTCAGAGAATGGGGCTGCATCCCATTGATGCTGGGCAACCGGCGTTTGAGGACGGAGACCGCCGCCCTGGCACTTTTAACTAAAATATTATTCTGGCTTAAGGAAATATGATTCGGAGTAGGGATAAACATTTTAATAAGCTAATAAGGTTAGAGATATATAAATAACCACTTTTATACTAAGGCTACAAACAACGGAAAAGGATAAGGGAAAAAAACAAATTAAAATAAAATTGAAAGGACCAATGGAGGAAAAAAAGGATATTGTTATCTGCAGGTGTGAGGATATCACCCTGGATATGATCCGGGAATGTATTCGTAATGGGGCTGACAATCTGGAGGAGATCAAGAGGACGCTCCGTTGTGGGATGGGACCTTGCCAGGGAACAACCTGTATGCCCTTGATCAGAAAGGAATTAGCCCGTTATCTTGGGGTGAGTATTGACGAGATTGAAATGCCAACCAAGCGCCCTCCATTACTTGTGACAAAATTTGAGACCATATTAGAGGGGGTAGAAGGTGAGGAGTAGCGCTAATGTAGTAATCATAGGTGGGGGGATAATAGGATCAGCCACTGCCTATTATTTAGCGGGGTTAGGTATCAAGGATATTGTTATCCTGGAGAGGAGTTACCTCTCTTCGGGTGCTACAGGCCGATGCGGAGCTGGGGTCAGGCAGCAGTGGGGTTTGGACATGAACTGTCAGCTGGCCAAGGCCAGCGTTGATATATTTGAGAACTTGAGGGAAGAGCTGGATTATGACATAGAATACCGGCAGGGGGGCTATTTGGTCCTGGCTCATAACGAGACCCAGGTAGAGCAGTTCAAGCGTAACCTGTCGGTACAGGCTAAATACAATATTCCTTCCCGGCTGATCAGTGTAAAGGAAGCACTGGAGATCTGCCCGTATCTGGACACTTCCCGTTTTATAGCCGCCACTTTTTGTCCTACGGATGGTCATGCTAATCCATTCCTGACCAATTATGCCTACGCCAATGCGGCCAGCCGATTGGGGGTAGAGATTAACAAGTTCACTGAAGCCCGGGAAATACTGATAGAGAAAGGCCGTATTACTGGAGTGGTGACCGATCAGGGGACTATTCGGACTTCCATTGTAGTTAATGCTGCAGGCGGATATTCCAGGGAGGTAGCGGCAATGGCCGGGATAACAATACCAACCTATTCTGAGCGTCATCAGATACTGGTTACAGAGCCTATTGAGCCGCTATTCCAGACCATGGTAATCTCCTTCCAGATAGGGATCTACACCCAGCAGGTGCCGCATGGCAGTTTCATTATGGGGATCAGTGAGAAGGAGGAACCCAGCCACAATATCAATGCCAGTTGGCATTTTCTGGAATATATGGTAGGACAAGCCGTACAAATACTCCCTATTTTCAAGAGACTTAGGGTGGTTCGCCAATGGGCCGGTTCATACAACAAAACACCCGATGCTCAACCTATAGTCGGAGAGGCAGAAGATCTACCCGGGTTCTTCCAGGCGGTTGGGTTTTCAGGGCATGGTTTTATGATCGGACCCAGCACATCCAAAGTATTAGCTCAGATGATAGCCGGACAACCCCCGGAGATCGATGTTTCTCCGCTTACCTATAAACGCTTCCAAACCGGGAAATTGATCCTGGAACCCTCGGTGGTGGGGTAGTATTAAATACAACTTTACAAAAACATCATATTATTTTAAGAGCTTTCGTTGAGGAGTTCCAGACAGGCTTTATAGACCTGTTCAACCGTGAGTTTTTTCAGGCATTCGAAATCGCGGTTAGTGCCGCATTTGAGGTGCCGCGGGGAATAATAGAAACAGGGACTGCAAGGAAGATCGGTTCGGGCTATAATGAATCGGGTACCATAAGGGGCTTCATAGATATGGCTTGTAGGTCCAAAAATTGCAACAGTGGGTATTTGAACAGCAGAAGCCATATGCATTAAAGAAGAAATATTAGTTACAAACAATCTGCATTTTTTCATTAAAGCAGCAGTTCCTAACATAGTAGTCCCCTCCACCACGATACCACATGGTTTTATAAGTGAAGCCACCTCTTCTTTTAATTCAGCTTCATCAGGTCCCCCGAAAACAAGAATTTCATACCCATGTTTCTGTTTTAGAACAGTACCTAATTCACCATATTTGAAAGCTTCCCATCTCCGTTTATAGTGGCTTTTAAGCTCGGAACATCCCGGATGAAATCCTATCAGAGATTTATTGAAAAGACCATGCTTTTTTAAAAATGAATCAGCACATTCGTAGTCAGAGTCTGCAAGATAGACTGATAAGCGTTCTGGAACGGGCTCTATTTGCAATCCAATATCCCTGAGCAGTAAAAGATTCTCCAGAACATTGTGGCGATTGTCATCCTCCCGGATCACCTGATGATTAAGAAAACCACCACAACGAAAATCAAGATGATTATATTTATGGGTTGGACGCCACCTGGACCCGATCATAAAGTTAATCATATTATACTCAATCCGGTTTGCAGGATAGGCTACAATGGTAATTGGAAATTTTTTTCTTCTTAATTGGAGTACAAATTTAAGGGATCTCCATATTCCCTCCTTAACAAAATTCCAATAAATAACCTCATCAATATCCGGATTGGCGTCAAGGACCGTAAAGGATCCCTTAATCATTACCACCACAGTTATTTTAGATTCGGGGAAATTACGCCTTATAACTTCGATTGCAGGAGTAAATAACAAGGTATCCCCGATACCCGGCAGGGCTAAGAGCAATATTTTATCTATTTTTGAACGGTCAATCTGCAGCTTCTTCATGTTCATTATCAGGGGGACAATAATTGCTGATTATATTTTTAATGATATTACTGGTGGAGAACCCTTTCAAAAGATCTACCAACATAACCTTGCCCCCATTCTTCTCTACTTCTTCCCTGCCCACTACTTCACTGATAGCCCAATCACTGCCCTTCACCAAAACATCCGGGAGCAGGGCTGAGATCAGTTTTTCAGGGGTGGTCTCCTCAAACAAAACAATATAGTCTATCATTTCAAGGGCGGATAACACGATCACCCTGTTTGTCTCGTCCACGATCGGGCGGCCCTTATCCTTTATCTTCCGTACCGAGCTGTCCGAATTCAAGCCTACGATCAACAGCTCGCCCTGAGCTTTGGCACTGGTCAGTAACTCAATATGGCCGCTATGGATGAGATCAAAGCACCCATTGGTGAAAACGACCCTCTTCCCCTCGGACCTCCACTTGTTCCTTAAAAATATTAATTCATTAAGTTCCCTTAGCTTATTCATAACGGTTCAATATAGTTATATATGGTGTTTTTAGGCAACCTTTTTTTGATCATACCTTATATTTTCAAACTTAATTCCATTATTTATAAAACTCCAAATATTAACATTTCAAATTGTACCGGTTTTCAGTTCATATTTTCAATTTAACGACCGTAGCGCCATCACCACCTTCCCAAAGCTCAGCCGGTTCAATAGATTCAACCCTCTTGTTATTACGCAGGTATGCCCGGACTTTATCCTTGAGCACCTTTTTCCCGTGGATTATCAGTAGATCGTTCTTTTCCTTCACGATAGCATCATCAATATACTGATCGATCTTCTCCTGAGCTTCCGCAAAATGCAGCCCCAATAGATTAAGGGATTCAGGAGGCTTCCTTTCCTTATAAAAAATCTGCTTCTGCTGTGGTTTCTTATCCTCCTTTAAAGGCTCCAATTCGCTGCCGTGAATATTCATCTGGTATCCATCCACCAGTATCTTCAGGTATCCAGATTTATCCGGGAGACTGAGAATTTCGCCCTCTTTATCCATAAAGATAATATTAACGTGCTGCCCCTCACGGAATTCATAATTTATCTTTCGAAACCGATCCTGCTTCTTCTTCACTTTCTTAAGGTTATCTTCGACGGTTTCAATCGCTCTATGAAGGGTCTCCTTATCATTACTGTCGGGAAGCAATATCCTTAGGCGATGCCGTTCTTTTTCCAGAAAATCCTTGAGCATCTCGTTTTTTTCCTTTTCATATCTCTTTTTTAATCTCAGAAGTATTTCTTCTTTCTCCTTATTGCTTTTAAGCAGCCCTTCCAGCATCATTTTCTGGCCTTCGAGTTCCTGCAGGTATCCACTAACCTGGTCATTCTTTTTCTGAAGGGTAGTAATCTGTTCTTCCAATTCCCGGGTAAGGTTATCGATCTTAACTTCTTCCTGTGAGAGCAGTTGGTAACCGCTGGTTATTATTTCCTGTGGGAGTCCCAGCACCTGAGCGATTTGGAATGCCCAGCTTCTTCCGGGAGCACCCATCCTTAACTGGTATGTGGGATTGAGGTTATCCGGGTCGAATTCCATGGCGGCGTTATCAAACTCCGGGCGTTGGGCCGCAAGTGTTTTCAGTGTACCCAGATGTGTTGTCGCTATTATCCGGGCCTTTTTTTTAACCAGTTTATTCAGTAGGGCGATGGAAAGCGGAGCGCCTTCCTCCGGGGCGGTTGAGGAACCCAATTCATCCAACAACACCAGGCTGTCGGGGCCGGCCCCATCCAGAGCCTCACACCAGTGCTTGATATGGGAAGCAAAACTGGACAGTGAGAACTCAATGGACTGCTCATCTCCTATATCGGCAAATATTTTTTTAAAGAAGGGCATAGTGGTCCCGTTAGCCGCAGGGATATGAAGCCCCATCACCGCCATCATGGAAAGCAGACCGATAGTCTTCAGGGTGACCGTCTTGCCACCCATATTAGGGCCGGTAATTATCAGGGCATTTATAGCTCCTTTAAGCTCCAGATCCAGGTGAATTGGTTTAAATTCAGGGTCCTTGTATCGCTCTTCAAGGAGCAGGGGATGATAAGCTCGCTTAAGGATAAAGTCGCCATTCTTGCTAAAATCCGGGGCTCCAGCATCGTAGCGTTGTGAGAGATGGGCAGCGGCGGTGTAGAAATCCAGGGTTGCAAGATAATCCACATTGGAATTAATCGTATCTGCTTTGGCCCCGATCAACTGGGAAAGAAATCGCAATATTCGCTCTTTTTCGGCCTTGATCTTGAGCTCTATCTCCCTGAGCTCATTGTTGAAACTAACCACGGTAAAAGGCTCCACGAAGAGCGTAGCCCCGCTGGCGGAACGGTCATGAATAACACCCGGTATCCGTTCTTTGTGAACCGCCTGAACCGGAATAACAAACCGCCCCTGCCTGAAAGTAACCAGTGGCTCCTGGAGATATCCGGAGAATTTACGGGAATTCAGATATCCTTCAAGTTTACCCTGTATCCTTTCCCGGACTATCTCGTACTGTTTATTGAGGTTTACAAGGGTGGGGGTGGCATTTTCCCTGATCTCCCCGGGCGCCTGGAGAAAGCGTTCGATCTGAGAATCCAGGGGGATGAGGGTGATCAGATTTGATAAAAAAACCCGCAGCATCGGGTATTCATCGTTGCTCTTCCGGATGAGTCTGATCAGTTGCTCGGTGAGGCAGAGTACCTCCATGACCTTCCATAGCTGTTCCTCGTTCAATATCCCCTGCTTGGCGGCTTTGGAACAATATTCCCTGATATCATGAAGCCCGTGAAGATTGGGATTATGGCTTTGCTGGAGCATCCTTTTTATCTCGCTGATAAAGGAGAAGGACCACCCGGCCTCTTCCCGGGAGTTCAAAGGGCTCAAGTCTGCTGCTCTTTGCTTAGCCATGGGTGAAACACAATATTCCTGCAGAAGACCTTTTACCTTCAGCAGTTCCAGAACCGAAGAGCTATGTAGATACCAGTTATCCATAATTAAAGTATAATATAGAATTTAGTAATTCTGAAGCCCAAATTATAAACGGAGCAGATACAAAGTCAAGTTAAAAGCCAAATTCATAAATTATATTGACTGAATGAAATATAAATTTATATTAAAAATTCAAATTGAATTAAATAATGAAAGATTTTGTAAAAGGGAGGACAATGTGAGCAGATATTTAATAACCGGTGCTACAGGTTTTGTAGGGCCCCACTTAGCTAATCTGTTGGTTGCAGAGGGTCATGAAGTTTATGGATTGATAAGGGTATGCAATGGAAGGGAAGTGGATACGATTGATGTTATGGAGGATGAGGCTTTTAAAAAGATGAAATGGCTATTCGGGGATCTTAAAGATTTAAGAAGCCTTTATAAAATATTCACTGAAAACCAATATGATGGAGTCTTCCATCTTGCTGCTCAAAGTCACCCCCCTACCAGTTTTACTGACCCAGTTGAGACATTTGCAGATAATGTGCAGGGTTCTGTGAATTTAATAGATGCTATTCAATCATTTCAGAACAAATGTCGCCTGATGTTCTGTTCCACTTCTGAGGTTTATGGCCGGGCAAGTGAAACTTACGGGAAAATTGATGAGACTACTGAGATCATGCCTGTTAATCCATACGGAGCAAGCAAAGCCGCTATTGACCTTTATCTTCAAGAAAGAGTCAATAATGGGTTTATTGATGGTTTTATAACCCGAGCATTCTCACATACAGGACCCCGAAGGGGCAAGAATTTTTCAATATCTTCCGATGCCTACCAGATTGCCCGAATGATGTTAGGCATTCAAGATAAAGTCCTGAATATTGGGAATCTTGATACTGAAAGGGTGGTAATCGACGTCCGTGATTGCGTTAAGGCCTATTATCTGCTGATGTTAAAAGGCAAAAGCGGAGAAGCTTATAACGTTGGTGGAAACGAAGTAAAGAAAATGCGTTGGTTCACCGAAAAACTTCTTGAGCTTTCCGGCCTGGAGAAAGTAGAAATGTACGTTCATCCAAATCTTTATCGAAAAATCGACATCCAGATCCAGATACCAGATATAACGAAAGTTCAAGAAGCTACAGGTTGGAAACCTGAGATACCTCTTGACCAAACCATGAAAGATCTGCTGGATTATTGGGTAAAAAAGCTGAGTTAATGATTATTATCATCCTTTTTTCGTGCTATAGCAGTAATAGAGGGATGAAGATCAGGGTAAGCAATTCTGATAAGGTTAAATAAGAGCGATAGTCCCAAGGAAGAGAAAGTCAAGGTAGGATTATTAAGATTGTAAAAGCCCAACCACCTGAGAGCACTGTTTGCTTCCAGTGTAAAACTTTCCCCCAAGACTGGCTGCCTGCTAATAATTTTAAATCCTGCGCTTTCTAATAGAATATGCATAGAAGTATGATTATAGAAGTAGTAATGCGTGGGGTCCTCCAGAAACCACCAGTTTTCTTTAAATAATCTCAAACTTGCACTATCCCCATTTGGAGTGATGATTAATAATATTCCACCTGGTTTAAGAGCTTCGTAGAGCCTTCCCAAAACGATGCTGGGGTTCTTTAAATGCTCTATAACATGTACCATATAAGCTATATCAAAACAACCTGAGGGGACCTCAAATTTTTCTAGTTCGGAATGGATGATATTCGATCTATAAGAACGTTCGAGATCCATAGAGACTTTATCAACCATTCTTTGATCGTGGTCTATCCCCCAGACTGAATGTCCTTCTCGTATAAAAGCCTTTAATAAAAATCCCCTTCCGAAACCTATATCGAGAATACTCTGTTTCCTATTACTGAAATATTTATTTATAATCCTGTCCACTAAAAGCTTTACATTTGCCAAGCGCCACTTATCGAGCTGAGAATTTCCTCCAAAATCTTGAAAAGCCCTAGCATGGGCAAAACATTTATCTAAATCCCTTTTTAGTAATCCACATTGCTTGCATTTTAAAAGGAGACAGGACTTGCCAATGTTGATTTCCTTAAATTTCCCCCCACATATTGGACAATACATTAGATCCTTCCGAGTAATTGCACTTATTGATTTTGCTTCTGAATACTATTCAATAATTGACTGATTTCTCTATGCTTTTATGGAGCACTTACAGAAATAAGGGAATTTCCCATACTAAACAACCAATAGGCTTTTGTTGGAATTAATTCGTAGGAATCCAAGTAATACCCCATAGAATAGAAATAAAGAGGCGTAATTATTATAACCGGCGGATCGTATCCGATATAATCCGCTATCACCGTATCAGTGGTCCCGCCAATGATATTCCAACCTTCAGCAATCTCCAAATTATAGCTGTCTATAAGATAGCCTACAATTTCGATTATAGTATCACTTCTTAAATAAACCCAATATCCTTTGCCCCTTTCGGGTAACGTTGCTGTACCGTAACATCTGCTTTCAGGATCGTAGTAATAAGCTGCACCTAACATTTCGGGAAACCAGTCATACCAATCCCCGCAAGTTGGGATAACCGGGAATGATATCATATTCCAGCCTTCTTCCAGAGAAAAGGTATATCGTCCCAATTCGGGACGATCATATTCAATAGTCAGTACTTCAAAAGCTTCATAGTGATATTCATCATTAGCTCGCATATCAACAAGTTCGTTAATAAGAAAATCCCCTGGTGGCAGTAGTTCCGGTATCCATGATAAATCACCTTCATAATCAGTAGTATGGACAGTCCATATTTGAGGGACTTCTGAAACATTTCTAATATCCCTGGATAGTTTCGTTATATGCGGAGCGGAGGAATCATCCAGGGTGAACCAGGTGGGCGGGGAGCTGGGTACCGGTAAATATATAATATCCAAGCCGGAATCATAGGCTTCCGACCCAAAACTGTTCATGCCCATGGTAAGTATGGTAGAATTTCTAAATTGAATGCTTCTAAAAACCAGATCAAACAACCACTCCCTCTCCCTTATAAGCAAGCTTATGAAACCATTCTCCCAGGTCAAGTAACAATCCCTGTCAAAGAGATCTATCGAACCGAAGCTGAGTTCCGTATAACAGCCTTCTGAAGCAGTGAATCTTATCAATAGCTTTATCCAGCATAAAATGGAATCCTCGGGAATAAAATCTCCTGACCCGCTAATAGTTAAAAATCCACTGATACTGGTATCGAAATCTACCATTGTCCAATCATCCATTCGACTATCTTCAAATTCCAAAGTCAATATTTGGATAATCTCCTCTCTAAATTGGATGATACATTGAAAGTTATCAGTAGAAAAAGCTCCAACAGTACTATAAAATAAAGGTATAATCAAAGTATCACCTGGATAGGCAAGCGTTTCAGGTAAGGCTAGAAATAAGCTGCAGGGATTTTCTAAATAGATGCTCCAGCAAGTATCCAGCCAGTTATCTGGACAATAGTCCGTAGTATCAGATAGGGATAAACAGACTGCCACCGAGTCAGTAAAAAGCATTTCAGAGTCCGGGTTCCATGATATCCACAATCCTTCTTCCCTCCATTCCATCCAAGGGTCTATCTCAATACCATTTGCATTTAGGGTTAATGAAGCTGTGTTAAGCCCTGATAAGGAATCCACTAGGTAAAATGTCCATTCAGTTAAGTAATAAAATAGCGTAGTATCAGGGGGTGGGTAAATATTAAATACAGCTGGGGGAGTAAGATCAACATAAAAATTCCAGCATATTGGTAGATCGGGTATGGTTCCTCCACAACTGTCATCTGCTGCTACTAAGCAAGCTGTTATAGTATCACCATTATGGAAAGTATCCGGTAAAATAGGAATCCAGGTTAATACTGAATCGTCACTAAAGGACAAGAAACCGTCACCCACCGAATAAAGAAGACTTTCTACAGTAAAGAGTATGGAAGAAGGATCAATGGGGCAACTTAAAGCCCCACTGGCTGGCGATGTAATAGAATAGTAAAGATCTGTAATAGATTCACCGAGGCTATCTTCGAAATGCCATTTAAAATCCCAGGCTCTCAACCCCCCGGAGTTTGAAGCCCATAAAAGCACCGTATTATAACCAGGAGTAAGGTGAAAATCACAAGTATAATCATACTCGGCAGAACCATCGCGATCAGAATATATAAGACTGCCGTTTAGCCAGATCATGATATCATCATCGATACACCAGGCCATACAGATGTCTCGTTCCTCGGGAGTACAAAGATAAAAAAGTATATAACATGATCCATGAATAGAACTCCATTCCGTACCCAGATCATAGAAATCGAACCCTATGTAGGGCAAGTCACAATGGTAATCCGAGCTGAAATGATAGGGATTTTCAGCAAACCATGCATAGCCAAGAGTAGTATCCCCTTCGGAAGGCCGAATTTCTGAAAGTCCGGCGTCGGTCAATGGCTCTTCGGAGGAATCAAATGGACCCAGGATCAATACTTCCGGGATTTCTCCATCTTCTGTAATTAGAGCACCGGTGCACCCCCCTTCGCCTTCAAAAAGATGCATTATAATAGCCTGATCGGCGCAACTGGTCCAGGTATTTGGGAGAGGCTCAATGATAGAGGCATTCATCTCGGGCCATGTATCCTGGATATAAAAAACCCAACAACTATCCAGTCGATTATCCTCACAATAATCTGTGCTGTCTGTTATGGTAATACATACTAATACGCTGTCGCCGGGTATAAATGGCCCAGCGGCTTCCCAACCGGCCTCCCAGTCGGTTCCCGACCAGGAAAAAAAAGGACTCACCGGACATCCGTCCACGGTCATTTGCATGGAACTTGTATCGGCCCCGGATAGAGGGTCGACGATTCTAAATCCTATGAACGGCGAGGTATCCTCTATAGTGGATCCTGGTAAAGGTAGGATGTCAGTTATGAGGGGCGCGCTGAGATCTACCCAGAAATTCCAGCATAATGGGGCCTCTAAGGTTCCACCGCAGGAATCCCCGGCATAAAGCAAGCACGCCTCCACAGTATCACCATCTTCAAAAAAATCTGGAATCATTGGTATCCAACTAAGTATCGTATCCTCGACCAGGTCTAAATAACCATCCCCAACAGAAAAGTGTTCTCCATTCAGCGTAAGATCGATACTCCCCGGATCAATGGGGCAGTGAGATCTATAGGAAGTATCCGGTACTTCCAGAATATATCTCAGGTCGGTCATGGGACTTCCGGTGGAATCCCAGAAAGCCCAGGTAACATTCCAGGCAGCGGAAGTAGTCATGGTAGTATTGTAAACCTTGAAAAGAAACCGGTTCCAGCAGGCTTCAAGATGAACTGAGACCTCTGTACAAAGCCTTTGCCGATCATAGTAATAAATACTATCTCCGTTATGCCAGATAGTAAGAGCATTATCGTGCTCATCGATATAAAGGACTGCTTCCCGGTTATCCGGGGAGCAGATATAGAAATGCATATAGGCAGTGGCATACTCTTCCGGCCAGACAGCTGCTGGTGAGATCCCGCAAGTAAAATAACAATAAGTAGTGCAGTAATTGGCCTCCTGGGTGAGCCAGGTTCTGCCCCCATAGCTGTCTCCCGGTGAAGGAGAAATCTCCCCTCTAAAGGGTGTTGTATCTCCATCCCAGGTCCCAATGATCAGGGCTGCCGGCAATTCACCACGGCTGTTCAAGGTCTCTCCCTCACAGATCCAACCCATAATGCTGCCGGGATGCAAAACGATACCGATAAATTGGTCTGCGCAACTGGTCCAGGTGTTTGGGAGAGGCTCAATGATAGAGGCGGTTATGGGCACCGAAGCTTCAATATTTATAATACAACTATCGTACCCCCAGTTGCAGAATGAATCCCGGGCGGCAACAACCACCGTACAGGAGGAGCAGGCAAACGAACTTTCCCAAATAAAATAAGTATCGGAAACCTCGGTGTGAAGTTCAGTTCCACAGCCAAAGATATGCAAACTGCAAGGGTCATTTACCCAGAAGGAATCCGATACCGACCAATCGAATATGATCATATCTCTTTCCAAAAATAGGGATTCGGGACACCGGAGTACAACTTCGGGGGATCGGGAATCCAAACAACCAGTATAATGGTAACTGCTATAATCAGGTTCAGTTAACCTAAACCTTATCCAGTGCAAAATGGGGCTTTCACACCCCGGCTGGACAGTTATCCCTACCCTATAGCGTAATTGATCGAAAGCCGGGAGATCATGGATTGCAGTGATTACCGGTATCCAATCTGTCCAGGATTCCGTAATACCGATCGAGGTATCGACGGCAATTTGAATATTCAATTCTCCGCCGCAAGGGGGAACAGTGAGTGACCATACAACGGTATCAATTGAAGTACCCTCACAATATTCATAGACGGGACTATTGTAAACCCCAGTGCCAATTCCTCCGTTCAGGGAAAAGAATAGGGAATTGATCATGGCTTTCGATTCCCACTCTTCTGGCACTAAAGGGCGATGCCCGTAGCTGAAGAAGGTGGAAAATGAATTGTATAAAGGGTTGTGATAAGCTTGCCAGTACAGACCATTATCAAAAGCAGAATAAGGAGCATCAAGACCCGTGTATAAAATCCAACCAGCGCTAACACCTTGACCCAACCAATGGGTCAGCATAACATCGAAGGTATCCGGTATATCGAAAGGGGTATTCAATATTGGAAGGTCTGTTTCGACTACTCGTATAACGGAGGTAAAACCCTCCCAATCGTCTGTGGGGATATCCGGATCACAAGTTATTCCGGTTATATCATACAACGAGCAAAAATTACTGTGGTCTCCACAGGGCGCATGCGGAGTAGCAGTATCATGAGTCAGCATTAATCCAGAACCTCCAATCACAACCGACCTTACTGCATCAGCGGAGGAAAGTGTAAGATCATAGTGTCCGTAGCAATCCCTGGTTCCAAAGATTAGCAGATCAAAACTGGCTAGACTGATCGATTCGGGAGGACTTAAAAGACCACTGTAATCGACATAACTCACTTCAAGCATACTCGATGGAGAAACTGCGGAGGCATTAAAAGCAGATATGTTGATCTGGTATATCTTAATGCTCAGTGGTGGATCCCCCTCCAGCATGTATGCGTATATCGCTTCAGGGATACATGGGGTGTAGTAGGGTCCACCAGCCTCTATCTGAAGAACCTTAATAGTGTCCTCTCCAGGAGGTATCCATAAAGCGCCATCATCCGTACCATCAGGATCCGGTGACATTATTTTCACATTTGAAGTAGTATCTCCCTCGCTAAAATCATCAAAGCTGCTGTTGGACAATTCACCCACCATAGTGGAGCGTGATATAATTTCAACAGTAAATCTGCAAGTTTCAGTATCCGGCAGGTCGCTGCTTATAACCCATTCGAAGCAATGTACACCGGTATCAACCCACCCTAAGTCATTCTCCATATTGATTAAACTATCTAGTGGTACTGACCAGGTCAAACCGGAATCGGCACTCATTCTAAACGAAATATCAGCACTGTCTCCTGATAATATGTAGCATATATTCACAATATTGATCCTATCACATTCCGTTTCTTCCCAGAACCAAAGAGAATCGATACGAGGGCTTGTAACTGCAGGTTCAATAATAACTACACAGCTATCATATCCCCAGTTGCAGAAGGAATCACGGGCGGCAACAACCACCGTGCAGGAGGAGCAGGCAAACGAACTTTCCCAAATAAAATAAGTATCGGATACTTCGAAATGAAGGTCCCTTCCAGAACCATAGATATGCAAACTGCAAGGGTCATTGGCCCAGAAGAGATCATCAACATGCCAGGATATTTCTACAGTATCTCCTGGGCTCATCGATTCAACTGGGCATCTTACGAATACCCTTGGTGGATAAGAATCAATGTAGTTAGAAATCCCTATAGTATCCAAAGGGATAAATTTAATTAGAACATCGTCCAAATAGCCTCCATTAAAAAGCCCTACACCGGTAGCCTGGCCAGGGCAATAAGTACAATAACGACAGTCTCTTATCGAATCTTCATCAACTAGCACATTGAAAGAATCATAAACATTAATATATATCCAATCATCATCCCTAACCATTTCCCCTTTGAACCATTCGTATCTGTCCACATGGATGGGATCATGCCATAGAAGATATTCATCTGGTCGGCCATCCACCAAAGACGCTACAAAAAAATCATGGTCGTCCGTGTAACGGGGCCTATAGCTGCATCTGTAACCTGACATAGCACTTGTATCATAATTTATATAGAGATCACCATCTGCACTGGGGCCCATGCACTTAAACCAACAGGTTATTCTTCCTTTCGAAAAACGGTGATCAAAGTGTATTATGCGATCATGATCACCACCAGTTGTATGAGCACAATATACAGAAAGAGACCCTGTATATGCTTCGTCATCTACTACGAAAAACCTTCCTGGAACATACTCTTCGAAATCGCTATAGGTTCCATCTTCAAAATCATAAAAGTATTCAATACTATCTCCAATTGGTGCGCAGATAGAAAGTAATAATTCCCCCTCCCAATTAGGCAGATCTTCACTTAAAATCCAGGTAAAACAATGGTAACCAGTAAGTATATCTGATCCAATATCACCTGTTGTATCTTCCAAGGTTTCTAATGGAACATCCCATGTCATTCCCCCATTTGTACTTGCTTCTATATAAACATCACTAATACCCCCACTAAGATGATAACAAATGTGTACTCGGTTAGTATCATCACATTCCGTTTCTTCCCAGAACCAGAGAGAATCGATACGAGGGCTTGTAACTGCAGGTTCAATAATAACTACACAACTATCATATCCCCAGTTGCAGAATGAATCCCGGGCGGCAACAACCACCGTGCAGGAGGAGCAGGCAAACGAACTCTCCCAGATAAAATAAGTATCGGATACTTCGAAATGAAGGTCCCTTCCAGAACCATAGATATGCAGACTGCAAGGCTCATTTACCCAGAAGGAATCCGATACCGACCAATCGAATATGATCGTATCTCCTTCTACAAATGTACCCTCGGGACAGAATAGGTTGATTTCAGGTGGCCGGGAATCCAGATTTGCATTAGCCCTTAAGGAGGATGGGCACAACCATTCCCATAACCTTGCCCCGTCTCCATAGATAAAAACCCAGGGGCTGTTCCGATCGGAGAGGAAAAGATAACAGCCATCCCAGGCTGCTCCGTTAGTAAGGGGGCCCGGAGCCGGATAGTCTTCCACCACCGCGCCGCTCAGATCGATGCCCTTGATCGAATGATCACCGGGACAGGTGCACCAGAACACCCCCCCGGCCATAGTAAAACCTTCATAGTTATAATCTGGCACATCAATGTCTATAGCCCGTGGCAGTAACGCGACAGAACAGGATAGAGCAGAATCAGGGTCGAAGCCGAAGATCATACTTGCCCCACCGACCGCGCTCCAATCCTCGATCACATAAAGCAGACTATCATCATAGGTCAAACCTTCATAATAAGGCGAACCTGCCAACCCTGAGCGGTCCAGGGCATATCTTCCTTCCACCATTAAAGTGGAATGGTCAACTTTATAGATTACTCCGTCATGACCGGTTACCCAGATAAAACCAAAAGCATAGGTTATTCCCTGGTGTGGAGATGACGCGGCAACCGGGATCTCCGCAGAGCGAAGCAGAGCACTGGTACATTTCGAAAATTCATAGATTGAGATAATGGATGAATAGGGATTAGCCACTAACAGCATAGTGGAATCCGTATGCGCCAGATCCTGCCCCTCCCTGTATCCTATGTAAAAAGAATCAGCCAGGATATAGAGTACACTATCCGAACAGGATCCCCGGGAATAACCGGTGGCAATCTCCAGCATCCAGTTCATCCCTTCACTATCCGGCAGGTCTTCATTCATCAGCCATTGAAAACAATGCTCCCCGGGAGCGACTTCGCTTCCCAGGTCACCCACGGTATCCAGCAGAGTGAATAAAGGAACCTCCCAGGTCAAACCGCCATCACTACTCAGGGAGATCGTAATATTGCTGGTGTCACCGCTGAGAAGGTAGCAGATATGGACGATGTTGCTATCGTTGCAATCAGTTTCCTCCCAGAACCAGAGGTAATCGATGGAAGAAACATATAATTCTTCACAACCACAACCATGAGGTTCTAGCCAGCATGATATATTTCGGACCAGACTATCGCCCCCACACTCGTGAATAAATTCATCCAGGTACCTTTCAAAACACCCATCCAAAAATATTTTAGCATCATCCATCTCAAAGCTGCATTGTAAAGTATCTTCAGCATAAATAGCTATAGGATGACAATCTGTATCCAATCCACTGAAATGTATTTCAGCTTCCGAGATTGTGGTGAATAATGTTGTGATCGACTCAGAAATAGGGTGGTCTGAAAACAGTATATAAGGATTACATGTATGACTTCCTCCAAAGGAGTGATTACGGTTTCCGCTAAATTGAAGCAACCATTCCTGACAGATAAAATTAGCGTCGGCATGATAAGAGGCTAAACCAGATACATGATCCGCTAAAATAACCAGTCCACCCCCGCTTTCGGCAAACAGGATTATTGAATCTCGCTCCTCTGTGTTTAATGAAACCGCGCGATTGGTATCCCCGTTGATAAACCAACATTGGGAGTAATCACCCGGTAACAGACTTGATAGATCGGAGATCGAAGTGCGATCCTCTAATCGCACCGTATTGCCCATATCTTCGAGTACAGCTTTTAGAGAATCAAAACGGTCGCCAGCATACATCCCCCCCGTGGTGTAGATTAGAATATTGCAGCGTTCAGCCAGGCAAATATTTGCGCAAAACCCTACAATAACCATTATTAATAGAAATTTTTTACCCACATTTAATCCCCTTTTAATTTCTAACCAATAATTTAATAAATACTATATTTCATAAAAGTCAAGGTCTATTGTGGGTAACCAAAAGACCGCATTCTCAAAAAAACTTGACTTTACCCTTTAACTATCATTAATTAAGTTCCAAATATGAAAAAAGTAGCGATAATCTTACTCCTGGTTTTAATAACTGCGGTATTTGTTGATGCCAATGAAACCCGCAAGTTAATCATCGTTCATACCAACGATGTGCACGGCGGAGTAACCAGCCGTCCGGCAACCTTTATCAACCCCGATTTTCCCCCTGAAATGGGGAGTATCGCATCTCAGCTTACATACCTGAAAAGATTGCGGGAAAGGTATAAGGAAAAAGGGGACGGATTGCTTTTTCTGGATGCCGGCGATTGCTTCACCGGAACCCCTATCGGCTCCCTTTCAAAAGGCGAAGCAGTGATCAGGTTGATGAACCAGATGGGGTTCGACGCCATGGCGGTGGGCAATCATGAATTCGATGCAGGCGAGGAAAACCTAAAAACCCTCTCACAGATAGCCCATTTTCCATTTCTCTCCTGTAATATAATTGACAAAGATACCAAAGAATTGGTAAGCTATGTCAAGCCGTATATCATAAAATATTTCTTTGGAGTTAAAGTGGCCATAATTGGATTGACCACTGCGGAGACCGAGATCACCACCTTCTCCGAAAATGTTGCCAATGTTCAATTTCTCCCGGAGGCCGAAACTGCTCAGAAATATATTGATAAGGTTCGCGCAGAGGGCGCCGAAATAGTGATCCTCCTGGCGCACCTGGGACTGCCCTGGGATCCCGACGAAGCCTACCGGGAGATGCTCCGGAAGATCGATGCGGGTGAGTTAAAATCCACCGACAAACGCTTGAATGCCGTGGAAGTCGCCCATTTTACCGAGGGAGTGGACCTTATCATCGGGGGTCATATTCATATCGGTCACCGCCAACCCTGGGAGCACCCCGAGAAGCATACACTTGTCGTTCAGAACTACGCCAACGGAGGAAGCATTGGAACCCTGATGCTGAAAGTGGATTTCGAAGCCAAAGCCATCGTAGGTTATGAATTCCCCGAATACCAAAGCGAAATAGTAACTTATTTTGAGGAGGAGTTCTGGCCTGACCCGGTCTTAGACAGTCTTCTGAACACCCTTCAGGGCGAGGTTGAAGCCGGGTTCGACGAGGTCGTCGGTTATACCACGGGAATCATTACACGAGGGGATGCCGCTTCCAACTATGCGGGATACCTGGTCTGTGATGCCATGCGTGAAAACGCGGGTACCGACTTCGCTATTTCCAACCTGGGCGGTGTTCGAGCTGAAATCCCGGGTGGAGAGGTCACCCTCCGGGACCTCTTCAACGTCATGCCCTTTGATAATTCCATCGTTGTGGTTGCCGCGCCAGGTTCACTGATGGTGAAAATATTCTCCCGGGTAGCCTCCAAGCACCAGGGATTGCTGATCTCCGGAGGCAAGCTCTTCTTCGACCCAAAAGCCCATCAGGAAGCCAGTATAGTCAAAGTGGAGGTGGAAGGCCAGACTATGAAAGATGACATCATTTATACCCTTGCCGTTTCCGATTACCTCATCGATGCCTACAACCTCCGCTACCTGGAGGGATTCTCGCACGAGATAATGAATCACACCTATGTTACTATCCGGGACGCCCTGACCGAATATTTTCGAAAACACTCACCGCTTTCACCGGAAGTAAGCCCCCGTTGGAAGATCATCTCCGATTAATGCTCTCATATTTTGGAGTTTTTTTAAATAACTTCCATGCTGATTTTTGATTTTTCTTCCGGACAAACCAGCAGGCTCATCATAGAACAGAACCTTATCAGAACTCAATAATTAGTATAGGTTACCGAACCGTAAATGAGATTCACATGCCCCTGAAAATCTTCAGGGATAACCAGCGTCTGGCACTGACCGGTAATGTTGTCCTTCACAGAGCCCTTAATAACCACAAGTTGGGCCGGCAGTGACAGGTTACCATGGATATTCCCCTGTTCGTTCAGGTTAAAGGTCTGGCCCTTAAAAT
>JAFGGQ010000147.1 GCA_016930435.1 bacterium | reverse complement strand
TTTTTTGAACAATTCGTAATACTCATAAATACGTGTTCATCAAATATATAACTTATATTGAACATTATCAACTGCATTTTACGGGATCATAACCCCTTCGGCTCAAATCGGTTCGGAGATAAGATTATCGCCTTCCAGAATATTGAGTTGTTCGATAATTTCCCGGTAATCGACCAGGAGCGGTGTGCAGGATGCTCGCTATGCTACCAGGTTTGCCCTGAAAAAGCAACAACTATTATCGAGATAAATTAGGTTTTAATATTCCAGACTGCTACCCCCGATGTACTCGCGCATCAGGGAATCAGAGGGAATGCAACCGTCATCTTCAATAGCTTCGATTGAATCCAACAGATCGTGAACCCGTTGAGCCCGGATGAAAGCATCAAATCTCCGGGGAGTCTTCTTGTAATGCTCGGCGATATCCCCGTAATATTTCCAGAGATATTTTTTGAGAACCGGCAATTCATACTGCAGAGAACCGTTGAAGATATAATCCACGGTTCCTATAAACGGAACTATATGGCGCATCTCACTGTGTCTGACATAATGCCAGTGCCCTACTGTCTCGAAGGGATTATAGTTGCGGCTCCAGCTATCCCTAATGCTGCGCCGCAGCATTCTGAGGTCGGACCAGCGAATAAAATTATTGTTCACATCCTTGATCTGGTTCAGGGTTTCGATATAAAGTTTGAATTTCAGGCCCTTATCAATGTTCGCTGTTAACTGGTCATACAGGCCGTGCAGGCTATCCAGAAGCAGCATCTCGTTGGGATTCAGCGTAAAGGGGACTGTTTGCTTTTTGCGGACACCCTTCTGGAAATCAAATATTGGCACCTGAACCGTTTTCCCGTTTAGGAGCTCATCGAAGTGCCTGTTGACCAGCTCAAGATCAAGCGCTTCCGGGGTCTCAAAATCGTAATCTCCAAACTCATCCCGGGGCTGGTCGGAGAGGTCCTTATAGTAATTGTCCAGTTCGATTTTCTTAAACCGGATCCCTTTTTCAAGAAGTTTTTTGCTGATGCGGAGGGTGGTCGTGGTTTTCCCCGAACTTGATGGGCCTGCTACAATTATTATTCTTATTTTTCCCGGATCAGCCAGTATCCGGTTTACAGCCTCGGCGACCCTCTTGCTATAGAGTTTTTCCACCTCTTCAACCAGCCAGCAGAATCGGTTTCCCCGGATCAACTGGTTGATTTTTTCCACAGTATCGCAGCTGTGTTCAACATTCCAGACATACTCTTCCCAGAGTATTTTGTAGGGGATATTGTCGTCGGTGATCACCCTCACCGCCTTTTTTTCCCTTTTCCTGGCCTGTTCCTCCCGGTAATGCTCATAGATTTCCGCGGTGCTTGAATGGCCCTCCTCCCGTAGGATGGCAATTACAATATCCTGAATCTCCTCTACACTGGGTGGAAAGACCTCCGAATATAGCTGATTCAATCGCTCTACCACTTTGTCGGAAAGGAATTCAGCGCGGTTCAGATCCTCCCCCTCCAGTTGACGGGCAGCCTGAAATATGGCATTTGTGATGCGTTGCCGGTCAAAATTAACCACGCGGCCGTTTCGCTTGAGTATCTTGGTTATCCTGTTTTGCATGGCGATAGCCTCTTTCTGCTCAACCCTTTAAACCGTTTAATGCAATTGCAATTAACTATAATGCCTGAAATATCGAAAAACAGAATATTCGAATATCAACTTCGGGATCAAATTTGCATTTTTTTGTACAATTCGTAATACTCATAAATAGATGTTCATCAAATATTTAACTTATATTCAACATTATCAACTGCATTTTTCGGGTTTAAGCCTAACGTCAAGAAAGCTCGAGTACTGATCATTCGGCTTTATCGAACTCAGGGCAAGGAGACGGTAAGGCGCATTTCCACGGTAATAACCTGTTCTTCCATATAGACCCGGCTGCCGACTGGGGCAATGAACTGCATCCATAGGAAAATAATTTCACCGACATCCAGGTCATACCCTACTGGCCCCAGCAGATCTGCAGTAGCCCATGTGGTATACTCTTTCAGGTAATCCATGGTGGAATGAAATTCTGCCGGTGGGGCGGTTCCCTCTTCGAACCGGGCCCTCAGAATATAAATATCGTATCCATTAAGGTAGCCGGGCATCCAGTAGGGACCGCTATCTTCTACCCTTAAGCCCAGGCTTATCGGGATTGAACCGCAATTCTCAACCTGTATAGCCTCGAACTCGGTCATGGTGCGCTCCTCGCCCGGGTCGATAGAATCTATATGCCATTCATTCGGGGCAATGCAAACCTCCACGACTACTTCGAGTTCCTCATAATTAGCCTGGAAAACAGTAGGCGCTTCAATAGGCGGAGTAAAATGCTCCAGGGGTCCGCCGTGACTCCAGTTTAAAAAGATATAGAGAAAATCCCTATCCAGGCCGAACTCGCTGACCCCGATGAAATAGGAAGAGTCCTCCCATGCCCAGAAATCCTTTTCCGGAATGTCTAACCAGACGGAGTCCCCGATCCTCAGCTCCCCTCCGTAATGCGGAGGTTCCTTCCGCACCCAGCAATGGTATTGCGTTGTATAGCTGGCTACGAAATCCCGATGCCGCATTATCGAACCGGTCCAATGGCTCCACTCTCCGCCATCACTCCAGCCCGTAAATTCATAGATAATGGAATCCCCGCAATAATCGGTTTCGGAGGCCTCGATAAGATGGTTACTGCCCTCCTCCCACCAGTATTCCTGCTGACCGGACCCCGGACCTATCCAGTGATCACGGTCAACCACCAGCCAGCCGCATTCCTCAAAAGGCTCCTTTCGGACAAGAACATGGTGAACCGAGCGATAATAAGCCGTAAACATTGTATCGCTTACAATAGGTCCGACGATCATGGAGGGCTCATCATCAAAACCGATCCAGTTTAAAAAGTAATAGCGGGTGGTATCGGTTGAATCAGCTGTACTCACTTCAATCTGGTGGTAGGTGCCCGGACTGACCCACAGGGTTTCCGCGGGGGAATCAAAATAATAAACACTATCAATCATGATGTAACCCGCATGATGAATGGGGGCTTTCCGAACAATCAGGGCAAGCGCAACGCCATATTCGGCGGTAAGATCGTAAGCGGTATCGACCTCTATCTGGGACTCGTGATGGAAGGTATCGGAAAGGCTTCCGCCGGAGGGGTCGATACTCCAGTGAGAAAAAACATACCATTCATCACCGGCGCCGGTCAGTGAATCAGAATAGATATCCACCACGGTCCCCTGATCGTACCATCCTTCGCCTATTTGGGCCGGTATAAAGGTTCCGCAACCGGTGAAATCAATTTCAAGGTAATGCTGCAGGTACCATTCCCAGTTAATTCCCGAATTCTCATCGATAGTGAAGGTGAAAGTGGTATCCTCTCCGTAAACGGGTGGTGAACCGGTTCCCACCCAATTGGCATAAAGAGCCCTGGTTTCGCCCATATCTATCAGGGTATCCGGTAGAAATGCTGTAATTTCGGTACCCGGGGCATAATAATGGATTCCCGTACCCGGGTAGGGATAGCTGTAATCGGATTCCACGGTAAGGGATACCACATCGGTGAATAGCATCCAGTTCCATTGAATTGCGGAGACAGTATCCAGGAAGAAGCAGAAGGTCGTATCGATGCCGTCGGACAGGGTGCCTTCGCCGGAATATCCCACACAGACCATCATTCCGTCCATGCGGTTGACCCAGCCGCAGATCCCGGTACCGGGATTATACCAATGTTCGCCAACGGCGGGGTCCGGCGCGCCATAATCAGATGTTACCGTGAAGCGGAATTCCCTGCGCCAGTTCCAGGTTATGGCGGATGTATCATCAAGAGTGAAGGTAATATGATTTGAATCACCCGTTGCGGGAGGAGAACCGGTGGCTGTCCAGCCAGTACATATCCAACGCACACCATCCCCTTCGTATGATGGACTGGGTACAAAGGCATTGATCAGGGTGCCGGCGAGATAGTAATGTCTTCCCCGTGAAGGGAATGGGCTGCCATGTGCCGAGAAAATATCCAGTACCACCGCGTTTTCTGAAAGAACCCATAGCCACTCCACGGTAGTGGGCTCGTTTATGTTAAAGCTGAAGCTGGTATCTCCGGCATCTCCCAAGGAACCCTCTCCGTCATAACCCGAACACCAGAACGTATCGCTTCCCTCGACGACCATTAGGGATACCCATCCGTCCACCCCTGCTCCTTCGTCATACCAGTGCTGCCCCGTTCCGGGTGAGGGTGTTCCGTGCGCTGAAACTACCGTCAGCCGGTACTGAAGCTGCCATAGCCAGGTTATTGTGGAGCTGTCCTCGATAGTGAACTCCACTGTCCCCTCATCGCCGGTGGGGGGAACGCTTCCGGTGCCCGTCCACCCGACACAGAGCATTCGTTCACCCGGGGTCAGGTAGTCCGGAGGGCCGCTTGTTGCAAATACATCTGTTCCGGTGCCAAAATAATTCAAGCCTACCGGAGGATTAGGGGTTCCATAGTCAGAATAAACTACTAACGGAGAACGGGCGGTTCCCCATAGCCAGGTTATAGAAGATGGTTCTTCAATGATGAAAAGGAATGAGGTGTTGAATCCGTCGGTTAATGAGCCGGTACCCAAATATCCCAGGCAGTACAGGCTACCTGCCGGTGAGGTCACATTACCGCTGACCTCTGCACCCTCGTCATACCAATGTGTTCCCGCTTCGGGGTTGGGGTCCCCTACTCCTTCGGGATTATCAACAATGAAGCGATATTGCATTACCCAGAGCCATGTCAGCGTGGATGGTTCTTCGATTATGAATGAGACCATATTGGTCTCACCCGAGTCGGGTGCGCTGCCGGTCCCCAGGTATCCCAGGCAGACGTAGCGAATGCCCGGATTGACTGGGTCAATGCGAATGGCCGGGGTAACGATAGCATTTACCGTCGCTCCCACCGAGTAGTAATACAGCCCCGGGGGCGGGAAGCAGTAAGGATATTCAGAGATCACCGTTAACTGGGTTACGGCGGTGTACGCCGACCAGTTCCAGGTAACCGTTGCCGGCCCGGTATTTATATAAGTAAAGGTGGTTCCCGGTGCCGAGGTCAGTACACCGGTGGCAGTATATCCGATGCAATACATGGTATCATCCATGAGGTTGATATAACCGGAGACCTCCACGCCTTCGTCGTACCAATGTTCGCCGGCGGGTGGAACCGGGCTGTCGTATCCACCGGGATTGTTAACTACCAGGCGGTATTGCACCTGCCACAGCCATTCTATACTGGATGTTTCATCTATGACAAAGCTGAACCAGTTGGTATCACCGGCGGCGGGAGGTGAGCCTTCGGCTGTCCAGCCGAGGCAAAGGGCGCGTATATCCGTGCCGAAATAAGCCATCTCTGGCGCAGAAGCATTAACCGTGCTTCCGGGTATATAGTAGGTGGTGCCGGTAGGCGTGGGAGTGCCGTATTCAGAAGAGACGAACAAGGGGAGCATCTCTGCCCATTGCCATTCTACCGTACTTGGTGAATTTATGATAAAATCGAAGGTAGTGTCGCTGCCAAATCCCAGTGAACCAGTCCCGATATAACCCACACAGTAAACATGATCGTCATAATCGATATAATGGCAATAGCCGTCAACGCTCATTGATGAGTCAATCCAATAAATTCCCGGTGAGGGGAAGGGGTTATCGTAACCATCGGGGTTGGAGACAATGAAGCGGTACTGGTGTATCCACTGGGCCACCTCGGTGATGGGTGCGTTCATCACGCAGGTGGCGGGGTTATCGTCCCCGGTGTAGGACCCGGTACCATAGCCAGACCAGCCTTCGAAGCGGAAGCGTTCTCCCCCGGCTACATCGGCGAGGGTATCGGATGAGAATGTTGGATTGGAGCCGGCGGCGTACCAACCGGAGCCTGTAACGCTGCCGTGTCCGCCGTTTTCAACAGAAAGATAGTATTGGGTTTGAAAGTTAGCGGTATAAGAGGTAGGCGCTACGGGTGTAACCGAATGGGTTCGCGCCCCGCCATCGCTCCAGTTCAGCCAAATATAACGGGTACCACCCACGGTAAAGGAATCGTAAACGCCCAGGCTATGGCTGGTTCCCCCGGTCCACCACTGCATATATGGGGCGGTTTCCGGAACGCCGTCCACTTTAACCTGCCCATCGCCGGCCGCCAGTGGGCTGTTCGTAACGGTTACCCAGTACTGGGGCAACATATAGGCAGTATATGTAATATCCACATCGGGCACTACTATATCGTGGATAATAGTCCCGCCGTCACTCCAGGAATCGTAGATATAGCGAACCCCTCCGCTTACCAGCTGGGGCGAAGGTACCCCGATCTCGTGAACACTGCCGATTACCCAGAGCGCGGTAAAGGGTGAAAAGTAATCAGTACCATCAACGGTGACGATGCCGCCTGCTATATCGGTTTCAACGATGACCTCCGACTTGGGGAACATCACGAAGAATTCCCAGGTATCACTGTAGAAACCGGATTCGTGACCATCGGATGGGAATACGCGCCAGTACATCCAGTTGCCGCTAGCCGGCGCAAGGTTGATCGGTGTGGTGAAGGTTTCGATGGTGGTTCCGCTGGCAAAGTAAGGGACTGCGGGAGGATCCTCATAATCGACGAACCAGGTGTAGGTTACCGGATCGGAGTTGCAGTCCGTGGATGGATTCCAGGTCAGGACGTGTGATTCGGGTTCGAGGGAATCGCCGTCAGCGGGTACAAGTAGTGTTGGTGTAGATGGCCTTCCATTCTCCACCACGTTCCAGGTGGAAGCCATAGATGACGTTTCATAGCCGTCGTATGCCTGCACAGACCAATAGTATGTAACGCAGTCCACGGTAGTTATGTCAACGGAGTTTCCGGAAACATTGTCGTAAAAAGATGGTGGCGGCGCTGTTCCCCAATAGACGTAATAAGAGGGAGTGTCGCCATCGCAGTCTGTAGATGTACCCCAGTTGAGGGTAACCACATTGCCTGTGTTACGGGATCCCGAAGAAGGGGAGAGCATGGTGGGCACCGATGGCCGTCCGTTCTCCCGAAAGCTGTAGGTAGCGCTATTAGCGGATGTGCACGAATTATAGGCCTGTACGTACCAGGTATAATCATTACAGTCGGTAGTTGGGTAACCATTATAGACGATATTCCCTCCGTCATAGACATTGGTGCCATTAACATAGAGCCGGTAACCGGTGGCTCCGGAGGTGACATTCCAGCTGAAGTTAACGCTATTCCCGAAGGTTCGTCCTCCGTTGGCGGGTGAACTTAGTGATGGGGTGGAAATCCGCATATCTGTGAAAGCTGAAAGATAAAGGGTATAGGAACAGACATTGCCATTCCCGTTGACCCGTATATAATACTGCCCGGCAGGTTGACATGTAGCATCTATCCTTGAAAAACTGCTGGTTCCACCGTTATCGTTATATGCAATCTGTGTAGGGGAAGGGCATGATCCGCGATAAAGCCACATCCGGGTGTCTCCGGCAGAACCATCGGTATAACAACTGAAATTGCTTATGTATGGAACCGTAAAGGAGAACCAATCATTATCGGCGCCTTCCTGGTTGATGGTGTGATTGGGTGAATTTCCCCCTGCTGATATGGGAATAGCAGTCTCACAGGAATTATCCGATTCATAGCCGTCCTGGTTGCATTCTACTGGTGAGGTATAATAATAATTGATACGATAGGGCCCGAAGCTAGAGGTGCTATACCCCCTCACCCTGAACTTGTAATATCCTGCAGCGGTACAGCACCAGGAGAGCGAAAAGTTCAGGCTTCCCCCGCCGTCGTCGTTGTAAGCCAGGACTGTACCGCAATCATCGGTGAGTAACTCGCCGTAAGTATCGGTATAGTAGGAGCTTGCCCAGTAATTGTTATTTGAATAAAAGTAAAATGTACGGCCACAATCGGCATAGAATCGATAGTAATCGTAATCATACTGCCAGTTAGATTCATCCCACCATGGGCTGACGGCATGGTTCTGTCCCTGGAGGGAGGCTGCTACGGTAATTGTGGTGTAATCAGAGCAAGAGTTATCGGTCTCATAGCCGTCGGCATCATAGGAGTACCGGATTATCAGGTAGGGATGGTAACTATAATCGCTGTAATAATGGCCCCGGAGTTTAACCTCGTCATCATAAGAATTGGATTCGCTAACGAAGTAATTATCGAAACCCACGGCGAACCAGTTTGCGGTAAGACGGGTTTCCAGATCATTATTCCCCGATGTTCCCAGGTCCACCATTTGCCACCCCACATCGTCATCGGGGTCATCCACTGTCAGGGAGGCGTATTGAGTGCCGTCCGCAGCGTCATTCCACCGGGTAGAGTTCCCTGCGGTTGATGGCTGATAAGCCATATTGTAAAAATACAGGGTAGTGTATGAGCCTACGGGGTCCGCGCAAACCTCGGTAACATAAAAGTTGAGGTCAACATCCACTATATCAAAGATGTCATTTATACTGGAGATATCGAATTCTGCGAACCCCCGGTCCTCATCCTTGGAATGGTCACAGCCGAAGACCTCGGCGCATTCGTTGGTTTCGATGCCGTTATTTGCTCCCCTACCGGACATGATCATGTTAGAATAATAATCATGTGATTCATCATTACAGTCTCCCCAAAAATCCTCTTCCCAGTGCCTCCAGACAAAACCGCTGAAGGTATTGCAGTAGATAGTGGTTTCCGGGTCGATCTTCAGGGGGAATTGTCTTTGGGGGTCCATTACCCATTCCAGGGGGATACGGATGAAGAGCCTATTCCCTTCCAGGACATACTTTGCGGCAACCTTTTGACCGTAGGCATCCTGAACGAAGGGGGGGAGCAGACGGAAGAGATTTTCCTGTCCCTGGCTTACGATTATCTCATTAGAGGGTTCCAGCAGCTTTTCTATACCGGCTTCAACGGGAGTGAGGGTAAGCTGGCTCGGGTTGACCAGAACGAATTCGACATTCAGGGTATGAAGAGGCCCGAAGGTTTCAGGAGGCTGTATCCCAATCAATGCCTCCCTGGCGAGGGTGAATTCATGGCGTAAGCCGTTGTCCACCGGCAGATATTCTTCTGAAACATGCGGAAATATCTGTTTATAATAAAGCCGGTTTGAGATTAATTGAGGAAAAACAGGCTTGGATTTTGATAGTAGCACCTGCTCTCCCAGAGAGTTGGTATAGGAGATGCTCCGGGTGTTCCATCCAAGCTCCAAACCGCTGGCGTGATGGCGGATGGTTACTGTTTCACCACCCTGAGATGGAAAAAAACTCTGTACTGTGTTGGTTGCGTTACTGTAAGCATATCCACTCCCCCCCGCTGTAAGGGTGGCATCGACCTCCTGCCATTGACCCTGATCGTTCAAGTAGTGTTGGGGGTAAAGGGTTATCTTGCTGACAAAGGAGGAGTCCTCCGCCAGATAAGTCTTCTGCATCAAATCCCTCATTGAGACTATTTCGTTTTGAGGCTGGAACAACTGCTGATAATAAGCCTGCATACTTTTGTTATGACCTTTTTGTTCATCCAGCGCCGACCGGTCTATATTGCCTTTTAAGGCCAGTTGCCCAAAAGCCAGCGTGAACAACAGAAGCAACAGAAATACACTGAAATATTTTACTTTTGTACTCATAATTCACTCCTTTAAAGATAAAAAAACAATATGGCTAAAGTAAAGACATAGTAATTTATAAAGAGAAATAACTGTTTTCTGTTCACTTTTATTATATAGAAGTTAATTAAAGAAAAGGCAAAAGCAATAATAAAAAAGGAAGAAGCCTTGATTTCCAGAAAGACTCCGGCCATTATATAGGATACTAACAGCAGGATACTTATCAGGTAGGTGCTAAGGCGGGGTCCGAAAATTACGGGCAGGGTATAGACATTATCGGCTTTATCCCCGGGGTAATCCTGCAGGTCTTTTATGGCTGCCCCCAAAGTAAAGATGAGTAGCGCACCCAGGGTGATCCGGGGTGGCAAATTGCTGAGCCACAATCCGATCTTTTCGCCGGCAAATAGATAACCCTGCAGTATCATTAACAGAGATGTTAAACCGATAACTAATTGATTGATCAGTGGTATCCTTTTAAGCCGAACGGGTTCGAGGCTGTAAAGAAATGAAATGCTCAGGACGATGAGCATTATCATGGCATAAAGGTAACCGGCCTGCAGGGCAAATACAACGCTGATAAATCCCGCTAAGAATGCAATGATAACCATCTGGGCAGGGTTTATAACCCCCTTGACCAGGGGCCGCCCGGGATCGTTGAGAGCATCAGCCCTGGTATCGGAAAGATCATTAACTGCCACCGCGGATATCCATCCGGAGACTATCGATAATATCAATCCCAATAGGCTTATGAGGTTGATTCTGTTAAGGGCCCGGAACTGGAATTCCAACCCGATATAAAAACCGAGAAAAAATACTATCAGGTAGTGGAAAATCCTTGTCCAGCGCAGCTTTCGGAAAAATGTTCTGAAGCCATCCCTGTTGAAAGCTCTGAAATAGAGCAATAATGCGGCACAGAAGCATAACAGGCAATAAAAGGTCATACTGCCGTGGGTAGAGCTATTGAATACTTTCCAGTCCAGCATCAGTTTTTCAAATAAAAACTTCAGGGTGGCAAGCAGGCCGAACAGGTAAAGCACTGTATAGGCCAGAAGAACATAGATTAAGCTGTGCAAGAGTTTACGGGTTTTGGCATAGATATAGATAAACTGCAGGATGTGAAGCAGCCATAGTTCAATTAGTATTCCAGGGGTAACTCCATCCGGCCGGGACCAGGGGAAAAAAGCCCCGAGGGTTATGTAGGTTTTAAATATGGGCCACACTGCGGGTACACTCTTGTGGGGAAGGAAAATATAGGCGATAGGCGCGCCTATACCCCTGCTGAAGATAAGGTCCAGAATCGGCGGAAGGATTATCAAGCACATGAAAGGGGCGAAGGTTTTCAGGGTTCGGTCAATGGATGTCCCGGTGAATCGTGCGGCAAGCAAACTCAGGAATAAGAAAAGAGCGGAATACCAGAGCGGAAAATGGAAGAAAAAATCGTCCGGTTTGATCATCCGGTAGGATACGGTCGTATTTGAGAAAACCTCCAGAAATCCCCTGAGAAAAATAAAGGCCAACGCGGTCAGGAAATATACCCAGAAGCTCTGTTGGGACGATTCCAGATAGTGGATAAGTTTTTTAATATGGCGCATAAATTGTTTTAAAATAATGAGACCTCGGGATGAAGCTTACCATATCAGCGTCTATCCCAGAGGGTTCAAGTTAAATACCATATTTGATTAATCCCAAAA
>JAFGGQ010000146.1 GCA_016930435.1 bacterium | reverse complement strand
TTTTTTGAACAATTCGTAATACTCATAAATACGTGTTCATCAAATATATAACTTATATTGAACATTATCAACTGCATTTTACGGGATTATCAAATCAAAGGAATTTGCTGACCTAAGAGACTACCCCAAACAGGAGGAGTTCCTTGTCTTTTAGGACCATGATAGAGGGATTATTCTTTCTGTTGTATTAACGGAGCAGTCAGATGTCAATAAAATCAGATAACCTTTACTTAAGTATCATCATCCTGCGGCACTGGGAATGCTTTTCGGTACAAAGCGAATAAAAATACAGACCACTGGGCAGTTCACCGGTCTCAAAAGTTATCAGGTATGATCCGGCGCTTCTCTGGTCGTTTAATTGCATAACAGTTTCGCCCAGGACGTTGAAGATCCGAAACTCTATGCTGGAATTTTCAGGTATCTGAAATTCAACCCTGGTGGTCGCATTAAATGGATTGGGATAATTCTGAGCCAGGCTGAAGACTCCCGGGATGATCCTATTCTCCTTCTCTGTAATGCCTACCGTAGCACCTACCACGCTGGAAATAAACCCAGCCTGGTTAGTTAAACCTGTTCCTGAGACAGTGCTGGATACTGCTTGCCCGATTGACGCGAGGTTATTATACCCACCGCCGGAAATCCTGCCACCTCCATTATCCATCACATGCGGATATTCACTCACCTGCGCAAATGCAGTTAGTGGAAGAAGAAGCACTGCGGTAAATAAAAAAGCTGCTTTATAATTTAACATCTTTACGCTCCTTTTTTTCAAAATTAATTACAGAGTCAGTTTTCAATATACAGCTATATAAATCAAAATCCATTGTAATTTACATAAATTTTAATCGATTGGCAAATTAAATCTTTAGAGTTGCTCTACAATTTTATTCGATAAGTTCGCCTTAGGCTTTCATAAGGCTGTATTTCACTAAATTATAGAAAAGAGGTTCTGGTTTTTCCAACCTGGAAATGAGTTCGGGATGAAATTGGGTGCCAATAAAAAAGGGATGACCGGGTAGTTCCATTAGCTGTACTATTTTTTCTTCGGGATGATACCCTGAGAAGACCAATCCCTGTTCTTCCAGAATGGTCACAAATTCCGGATTAATCTCATAGCGATGCCGGAACCTCTGGCGGATCATTCTTGCTTTTCCATAAAGTTCGTATGCCTGTGTGTCAGGTTTCAGGGCAACATCCTGTCCTCCCAGACGCATGGTGCCACCCTTCCGGGTAACCTCACGCTGAGATGGTAAAATGCACACTACGGGAACCTCAACCGAGTTGTTATCACACTCCACTTCGACGGTGTTAGCATTGGCCATACCACAGACATTCCGGGCGTACTCAACCACTGCTAACTGCATTCCATAGCAGATCCCCAGGAAGGGTATCTTATTCTCCCTAACATACTTGATGACCTGAATTTTCCCCTCGATTCCCCGGGTTCCGAACCCGCCTGGTACAATAACACCATTTACGCCCTCCAATTCCTTTTCTATTGTGGTTTCACCATCCTCGATACGGGTAGTCTCAAGCCATTTAATATGGATACGGGTATCTAAGTGCGCTCCGCTTTGGGCCAACGCCTCAATGATACTGGCATAAGAATCCTGTAAGGCAGTATATTTCCCACAGATTGCAATTGTAACCGAATGGCTTGGTTTTTTTATCTTCTCAACCAGCTCTCGCCATTCAACAAGATGAGGGGGTGAATAAATGTTCAGTCTCTTATGCAGAATGCCAGGCAATCCCTCCTCATTATACAATAAAGGGATCTCGTAAACGCTGCCAACGTTAACACCGCTTATGACCGCTTCACTGGGCACATTGCAGAACATGGCTATCTTATTTTTTGTTGCCGGGGTCAATGACCGGGAAGCCCGTCCAATTATCACTGAAGGCCAAATCCCCCTTTCATTCAACAACTTAACGCTTTGCTGCGTGGGCTTGGATTTCTGCTCCTTGGTAGTGCGCGGTTTAGGAATATAGGTCAGATGAATGAAAATTATATTATGCTCACCTACCTCCTGACCCAATTGTCTGACAGCCTCCAGGTACAACTCATTCTCCATATCCCCAACCGTTCCTCCGATCTCTATCAGGATTATATCGGCATTCTCATCCTGGCTGATCTGATAGAATTTTTGCTTGATCAAATCGGTGACGTGGGGGATATACTGAACAGTCTTGCCTAAATAGTTGCCCTCCCGTTCATTGTCTAATATCTCCTGAAAAATCTTCCCCATGGTAAGGTTCCAGGATGATTTGGCGTTTACTTCAAGGAAGCGTTCATAATGACCGAAGTCCATATCCACTTCACCACCATCATCAAGGACAAACACCTCGCCATGCTCAATAGGATTCATGGTCCCGGGATCAGTATTTAAATAACCATCGCACTTTATTGGGATGACTCTTAGCTTGGAGGAGAGGAGCTTCCCGATAGAAGCGGAAGAAATTCCCTTTCCTAATCCGGATATTACCCCCCCGGTTACCACGATGAATTTTGCCACAAGAATCTCCTTAAGTATTATATCGCTAATATAATTGTTTGTCAATATTTATTAAAAACTGCCGCGCCCTCTCAAGGTCATCCTCTGTGTCGATCGATATCAGGCTACGGGCTTCTTCAATATATACCGTGTGGATGGGAATCCCATTTTCCAAAGCCCTTAATTGCTCTAATCTCTCACATCTTTCTAACGGTGTAGGGACCATCTTCTGAAGCTGAAACAGTGTTTCCCGACGGTAAACATAAAGTCCAATATGTTTATAATATTCTGTTGGGACTGTTTCAAGACAATAGGGGAGTGTAGCCCGGGAAAAATAAAGTGCCCTTCCTGATTGGTCTTTAACTACCTTCACTACATTGGGATCGTTCAGTTCCGATTCACCGTTAACAGAAGTGATTACCGTAGCCATCATGGCTTCATCGTTCTCCAGCAAAACATCAACAGCTTTATCGATCATTATTCCGGTCAAAAAGGGCTCGTCACCCTGGATATTTACGATAAGATCGGCATTTTCTTTAAGGCAGGCTTCGGCCGCCCTTTCAGTTCCTGAAGTGCAAAGTGGGGAAGTTTTTAAGGTGATTGCTCCAAATGAACAACAAACTTTATAAAGATCGTCGGAATCTACGGCGATTATTAATTTATCCAATTTTTGAGCGGTTGAAGCATTTTCCCAGACCCATTGAATGACCGGTTTGCCCTTAAGATATTTGAGGAGTTTGCCGGGAAGTCTTGTGGAATCTAAACGGGCCGGTATTACTCCCAGGGTTTTCATTGGATTTATTGTGGTTCCAGGTCCATTTTGAGCTTTCCGCTTCTTAATAAATCAAAATTAATTATCATCTCGATGGTAATGTTATATGAATATTAGTAGTGCTGGTTAAATTGTCAAGAAGATTTTAGGCCTATGCTGATAGTATGATCAGGAGCAGTCAGCTTTAAATTTTGAGAAGCTTTCGATCAATTTAGTTACCAGGTCGATAGCGCTCCGGACGTCTTCTTTGTAGGCCAGGGATACCGGTGAATGGATATACCGGCAAGGTATTGAAAGGGCTGCGACCTTCGCTCCTTTTCTGACCTTTTGAATAGCAGCCGCGTCTGTGGTTCCCATCCGTTTGACAATCAGTTGGTGTTTTATATTGGACGAGGTTGCAGTCTTGATTATGAAGTCAGTGAGGTCCCTTGAAGCCAGCATTAAGCGGTCCATTAATCTTACGGAAACCCCTTCTCCCAGGTGCGCGAGCTGTTTATGTTCAGGCATGCCAGGAATATCGACAGCGATAGTACCTTCGATCGCGATGGCCAGATCGGGTTCAACCCGGAATGCAGCCGGTTCGGTGCCCCGTAAGCCCATTTCCTCCTGCACCGCACAAACAACATAAAGATCGCAATCTATAGACTTTGCTTTACGAAGAGCTTCAATGATAACGAAAAGCCCTATTCTATCGTCAAAAGCCTTCCCGCATACAGAGTAATCCAAATCCCTGAAATCACTGTCGAAAGTAACAACATCACCGAGCTGCACTTCTTTTTCTACCACAGACTTAGGTTGTCCCAGATCAACGAAGAGATCTTCAATAGGAGTCGCTTTGTCCTCACCGGATTTGCTCGATGTGACATGAGGAGGAATGCTTCCAACAATTCCGGTATAAACCCGTTTCCCATATACCTTGACCCTCTGACCATAGACAATGCGAGGGTCAATACCCCCCACGGGAAGGATACGTAAAAAACCTCTGCTGTCTATATGATTAACCAGGAATCCAACCTCGTCCATGTGCGCATCGAGAAGTACGCGCGGTCCTTTTTTCCCGGGAAAATGGGCGATCAAATTGCCCATATTATCTACTTTTAGATCCGAGGTGAATTTTTGAAGTTCTGATTTAACAATATTCCTGACACCGGTCTCATAACCGGAAATTCCCGGTTGATTGGACAGTGCTTCCAGCAGTTTTAAATCCATTATAATTCCTTTTTTAATATGTCTTCAATTTTGCTTAAATTTTCTTCAATTAGGGCCTCCTGGGCAGCTTCCTGTTCAGCCTCTTTTTTAGAACGCCCCTTTCCAAAAGCGATGACCTCTTCTTTAATGCTTACCGAAGCAATGAACATTTTGTGATGTTCCGGGCCGCTTTCCTCCTCAATATCGTAGGTAGGTTTTAGGGAAGAGTTTTGTTGAACAAATTCGAGTAGCTTACCCTTATAATTAATATAATCGGAGGAGTTGAGTACTTCATCTTCATCACTTAGGTGAAAATCAAGTATAAAGTTCTTTGCTGCCATGTGACCTCCATCGAGATAAATAGCCCCTATTAAAGCTTCATAGGCATCAGAAATGATGGATGTTTTAGCCCGGCCTCCAGTATTCTCTTCGGATTGGCCGATGTTCAGGAAGTTCCCCAGGTTCAGCTTTGCTCCTTTTTCCGCCAGGAGAATGCGATTGACCAGATTTTTCTTGTAATCGGTGAGTGAACCTTCAAGGACATCAGGGAAGCGTTCCATAAGGTGTTCCCTTATTATAAGCTCTAAAACGGCGTCACCCAAAAATTCCAAACGCTCATTGGAATCGGATATTTCTTCGTTTTCAAATAGGTATGAACGGTGTGTGAGAGCTAATTCCAGCAGATTCCGGTCTTTAAAACTATAACCGATAGCATCTTCCAGAAGGTTTAAAGAATTATGATCTCTATTCACGGCTTATAAATATTTTTTAAAGATAAAGGAGGAGTTGTGTCCACCGAATCCGAATGAATTTACCAGGGCGGTATTGACTTCCTGCTTCACTGCCTGATTAGGTGTGATATCAATAATATCACATTCGGGATCGGGGTGTTCAAAGTTAATAGTGGGGTGGATTATACTTGTCTCTATGGTTTTCAGGGTAGCGATGCTTTCGACCGCTGCCGCGGCCCCTAACATGTGTCCGGTCATTGATTTAGTTGAGCTTGTTTTCACCGGGGTAGGGTTATTTTTGAACAATCGGGCGATGGCTTGGGATTCTGCGATATCACCAAGAACAGTAGATGTGCCATGGGTATTCACATAGTCGATATCCTGTGGGTTGATCTGGGCGTCCTGAATAGCGTTTCGCATTACCCTGAATGCACCGTCTCCGTCAGGGGAGGGCGCAGTAAGATGGTAGGCGTCTGCGGTGAAGCCGCAACCAATTATCTCTCCATAAATCCTGGCTTCCCTGAAAAGGGCATGGTTCAGCTCTTCCAGAACCAGTATGCCCGAGCCTTCAGCGATCACGAATCCATCTCTATCCTTATCAAATGGGCGAGAGGCACGGGTGGGATCATCGTTTCGAAGTGATAATGAACGGGCAGAGCAAAACCCGCTGATAGAAAGTTCAATTAGGGGGGCTTCAGCGCCCCCGGTTATCATGATATCAGCGTAATTATCCACGATCAGGCGGTATGATGTAGAAATCGCATGAGCGCTTGAAGCGCAAGCTGATGTAGTAGTGAAATTGGGTCCCTTAAAACCATATTCAATGGCTATTTCGCCGGATGCAATATCCGCGATCATCATGGGGATAAGAAAAGGGCTTACCCTTTGAGGACCTTTTTCAAGCAGGACTTTGTGCTGTTCTAAAAGTGTACTGATTCCTCCTATACCTGTGGCTACTATCGCTCCTGCTCGTTCCCCGTCTGTCTTCTCCAATACCAATCCGGAATCGTCTATAGCCTGCGCTGCAGCAACCAGGGCGTACTGGGTGTATAGATCTGTGCGTTTAACCTTCTTAAATCCCAATATCCCTATAGGGTCAAACCCTTTAACCTCCCCGGCTATCTGGCTGTTGAATGGTTCCGGATCGAAACGGGTTATACGATTAACGCCCGAAATTCCGGAAAGCAAGCTGTTCCAGAATGATTCTACGTCATTACCTAGAGGTGTGATTGCCCCTAAGCCGGTAACAACGACTCGCCTGTTTTGCATGGAGTATTACCCCTGAGTTTTTTCCTTGAGGTATTTGATGGTATCCCCAACGGTCCGAATTTTCTCGGCTTCTTCCTCTGGGATTTCAAGGTCGAATTCTTCCTCGAAAGCCATAATCAATTCAACGGTGTCCAGAGAATCTGCTCCCAAATCATCGATAAAAGAGGCTTCTGTAGTGACTTCTTCAGGATCACGTCCTAATTGCTCTACTATAATCTTTTTTACTCTTCCCTCAATATCCATGATCTCTCCTTATTTTCGTTTGCTTGTTAGCAATGATATTATTCGGCTACACCTTCGGTTTTAAGGGTTCTGATCCCCAAATTATGCTCCCGGATAATGGTATTGATCCGGGCGATTTCCCTGTCTATTTCACCCAGCTTCTTGGGATTGTTAATTTGAGAGATTCCTCTTTGCATGCGTAAATTAAAGTGCTCTTCCTCTAATTCGCGTTTGCGATGCAGTAATTCAGGGAATGTCATATCTCTTAGTTGAAAGGCTTTCATAGTGCTTTACCCCCGTCTTTGTTCCGGGAAACGAACCGGGTTTTTATGGGCAGTTTACGGGCAGCAAGTTTTGCCGCCTGATAAGCAAGTTCTTCAGTAACACCACCTATTTCGAACATTATCCTTCCGGGTTTGACCGTTGCTACCCAGTATTCAGGAGCACCTTTGCCTTTCCCCATACGGGTTTCCGCTGGTTTTTTGGAAACTGGTTTATGAGGAAAGATATTAATCCAAACCTGTCCTGTTCTTTTCATCTTACGGGTTATGGCTACTCTTGCGGCCTCTATCTGACGACTGGTGATCCAGGCAGTTTGTAATGCTTTCACCCCGAAATCTCCAAAACAAAGACTGGCACCGGAGGTAGCATCTCCCTTCATCTTCCCACGCTGTGATTTTCTATATTTGGTTTTTTTGGGCATTAACATAGTTGGCACCTGCTATAGTAATTTAAATTATTATTTTCTTTTACCTTTTCTCTTTTTCTTTTTATCTAAAACATTATCCCAGTATTCTTCCATGCCACCTAATATCTCATCCTTAAATATCCATACTTTAACTCCTACACACCCTGCTGTGGTATGAGCAGTAGCGATAGCATAATCGATGTCTGCCCGGAAGGTGTGAAGGGGGATGCGTCCTTCCTTATAGCCTTCTGTACGGGCTATCTCTGCACCGGATAGCCGACCGGAACAAATTATTTTGATCCCTTTGGCTCCCATCCGAATTGCCCTTCGAATCGAACTTTTCATGGCTCGGCGACAGGAAACCCGGCCCTCTATCTGACGGGCTATATTCTTGGCAACTAAATAACCATCAAGCTCCGGCCTCCTGATCTCCAGAACGTTTATTTGAACCTCACCCTGGGTCAAATGCTCTAATTCTTTCTTGAATGTCTCGATCCGAATCCCACTTTTCCCGATTACAACCCCAGGCCGAGCAGTATAAATATTGATCGTAGCTTTCTTTGGAGAACGAATTATTTCGATGGCTGAAACATCAGCGTCATCAAGCCTTTTGCGTGTATATTGCCGTATTTTAAGGTCATCCAAAAGCATCTTCTGATAGTTCTGCTTTTTGGCAAACCACTTGGAATTCCAGTACTTTATGATACCAAGTCTTAAACCTACGGGATTAGATTTTTGACCCAAGAAAGCCTCCTCGTTTTGGTTTATTCATTTTTTTCTGATACAGTTATGGTTAAATGGCTTAACCGGTGTTTAATTCTTTTTACCCTTCCTAAAGCGCCAGCGCGAAAGCGATGCAGTACGGGTCCCTTATCCACAACTATTTTTTTGATGACAAGGCTATCCTCATTGAAGTTGACCCCTTCAAGGTTCAGGGCGTTAGAAACAGCCGATTTAAGGGCTTTATGTATGATCTGGGCACCTCGTTGTTTCATGAAGGGCAGAAGCCGCATGGCTTCCTCAACATCCTTTCCCCTTACTACCTCGCATACCTGCTGTAGCTTTTTAGGAGATATTCTTACGAATCTTTTCCGTGATACTGCTTCCATGATCTTACCAACTCTGTTATAAAGTATAAATTATCCTTTCTTACCTAATTTCACCTTGGCCCGTTTACCACCATGAGCCCTGAAGATCCGAGTTGGAGAAAACTCACCCAGCTTATGTCCAACCATATTTTCTGTAACATAAACCGGCACGAATTTCTTACCATTGTGAACGGCAATGGTATGTCCCACAAATTCTGGAATGATAGTTGAGCCACGGGACCAGGTTTTAATTGCTTTTTTCTTGCCGGACTCCTCCAGTTTCTCTATCTTCAATAGTAATTTAGGGGCGACGAAAGGTCCTTTTTTTAGTGACCGTGCCATATTATTAGTTTACCTCCTGATTACTTCCGTTTTTTAATAACATATCTATCGGATTTCTTTTTATTTTTCCGGGTTTTAAATCCCTTGGCAGGTTGGCCCCACGGACTGGTAGGTTGTTTATAACCCTTACTCTTGCCCTCGCCACCTCCGTGCGGGTGATCAACCGGATTCATAGCTACCCCACGAGATACGGGCCGCTTACCAAGCCATCTCTTGGCACCGGCTTTACCATAAACGATGTTGGAATGATCAATATTTCCGATCTGCCCGATAGTTGCATGGCATTTGTGATGGAAAGCGCGAATCTCACCCGAGGGCAGCTTTACATAAATATACTGGGATTTATCATCCCCACCGGTAACTACCCCGGCTTCTCCCGCTGAGCGAATTAATTGACCTCCTTTATCAGGTTGAAATTCAATATTGTGAATTTTAACCCCTACCGGGATCTTGCCCAGAGGAAGGCAATTGCCAACTTCTATAGGAGCAGTTTCACTCGAGATGATACGGTCACCTATTTTAAGACCCTGAGGCGCTAAAATGTAACGTCGCTCACCGTCATCATACAGGACTAATGCTATTCGGCTGCTCCGGTTCGGGTCATATTCGACAGCTTCAACCCTGGCCGGTATCTCCTTTTTATTCCTTTTGAAATCGATGATCCGATATCGACGCTTGTGGCCACCGCCTTTGCGCCGGGCGGTAACTACTCCCCGATTATTGCGGCCACCAGATTTCTTCAACGGTTTAAGTAAACTCTTTTCCGGTTCGCTCTTGGTAACTTCAGAGAAATCGGAGATCACTCTATACCGTAAACTTGGCGTAATTGGTTTAAATTTCTTGGTACCCATTTTAAGACCTAAATCCCTTCAAATATTGATATTATTTGTCCTTCCTTAACCTTGATAATTGCTTTTTTCCAGGCGCTGGTCTTGCCAACATTGCGGCCTCTACGCCGTATTTTGCCAGGCATGTTCATAGTACGAACCTCCAGCACATCCACATGAAAAAGCTCCTCTATGCTCATCTTAATATTGCTTTTGGTAGCATTAGGAGCAACTTTGAAGCCGTAACAGTTCTCTTTTTCCCGCAATCCGGTTACCTTCTCTGTAACCAGAGGAGCAAGAATTATCTTCCTCGGATCGTTCATAATATACACCTCTCAACAAGATAAGGCAAGGCCTCTTTCTGGATTATCAGTAGGTCCGCCAATAATAAATCATAAGGATTGACCTCCCCGGAGAACTCCGCTCGTACCCGGGGGATATTGGTACAGGCTCTCAAGAGGGTCTCATTAGGATTTTCAGTAATGAACAACACGCTGATATTCCTGGTAATATTCATATTATTCAGCAGATCTACAACCGTACGGGTTTTTGGGGGATCAATGTTTAAATTCTCGATGATCATTATTTTGTCATTTTGAGCACGGGAAGAAAGAACCGATGAAAAAGCGATCTTTCTCATTTTTTTGGGTGTCTTTTTCCGGAAACTGTGTGGTCTGGGACCGAAGGTTACTCCACCATGCCTCCATACAGGAGATGCAACTGACCCTACACGGGCCCGGCCAGTACCTTTCTGCCTCCAGGGTTTCCTTCCACTGGCTTGCACTTCACCTCGAGTCTTTGTGCAGGCATTACCTTGCCGCTGATTGGCCAGATATGACTTTACGTATTGGTGAACTACAGCCTCGTTTATATCCACACCAAAAGCTTCCTCGGCCAGGCTTTCTTCTCCAATTACATTGCCCTCTAAACTGTATAATTTAGCTTTCGGCATTAATCACCTCTCATAGTTTATTGATAATTACGTAACTTCCATTGTATCCTGGTACCGATCCCTTTACCAGTATCAATGAATTCTCGGTATCGATCTTGATTATTTCCAGTTTTTTTACGGTCCTTTTAACCGATCCGACGTGTCCAGCCATCTTCTTTCCCTTTACCACCCGGGAGGGAGTAGCGGAAGTTCCAATGGATCCAGGCGCACGGTATTTGTTAGACTGACCGTGGGTTTTGGGCCCGCCATGAAAACCATAACGACGTATTGCGCCGGTAAAACCCTTCCCCTTGGAAATGCCGGTACAATTTACCTTTTCCCGTTCTTTGAAAATATCTACAGAAACGGTATCGCCCTGTTTAAATTCCGGCTCTTGCTGTCTTAACCTGAATTCCCGTAACTTCCGGTAAGGTTTTAAGTTGGCTTTTTTAAAATGGCCCAGTAAAGGTTTAGTGACCTTTTTGGTATTAACCTCGAATCCCAACTGAATGGCCTTATAGCCATCGGTATCCTTGGTCTTAACCTGAACTACCTCGCACGGACCAGCCTTGATCACCGTTACCGGCAGGCTCAGCCCATCCTTGGTATATATACTGGTCATACCTACTTTTTTTCCAATTATTCCAAGCATTCCGGTCTCCTTTATGCTTTAGACAGTAATCTCAATATCCACACCCGCAGGCAGGTCAATCTTCATCATGGCATCAACCGTGTCCCCTGAAGCTTCATAGATATCAATGAGTCTTTTGTGAACTCTCATCTCGAATTGCTCCCGCGATTTTTTGTTAACGTGGGGGGATCTCAAAATGGTATAAACCCGCCGCTGCGTAGGTATGGGGATAGGTCCGGAAATGATTGCCCCGGTTCTCTTGGCAGTATCCACGATCTCCTGGGTTGACCTATCTAAAATAACATGGTCATAAGCTTTTAATCTTATTCTGATCTTTTGGGGCATATTCAGTACTCCTATTCAATAATTTCGGTAACCACGCCGGCTCCGATGGTCTTGCCGCCCTCACGGATAGCAAAACGCAGGCCTACTTCCATAGC
>JAFGGQ010000145.1 GCA_016930435.1 bacterium | reverse complement strand
GGGATTGAAGAGATCCGGCAAATTGTGGATCTGCTGATAAAAGAAGTAAATGAACGGATCAATCATAAAAACGTTACCATAAGGCTTACTGCTTCAGCGCGTGATTGGATCGCTGATAAGGGATATGACCCCAATCTGGGAGCTCGTCCTCTTCGAAGGACAATTCAGGAGTACATCGAAAATGAACTTTCTCAAAAATTGATCACCGGTGAAATAGAATGGGAACGGCTGGTTACCGTCGATGTGGATTTTGAAAAAGACCAGCTGGTTTTCAAGGCCGAAGCTCTGACCAGGGATGAGAAACCAGATGATCTGGAAGTTGCTCCCGAAAAAGATAGCGTGGAAAGAGTATAGAGAGTTTGTTCATTAGTCTTCTATTTAAACTCAATGAAAAAGATACTTATTTTTTCCTCCCTGTTTATCATATTTTCTCTTATTTCCGGAGAACAGATTTGGCTGAAGGATGGCAGTTCCCTCGAAACCTCAATCAAATTTTTCAGGGATTCTGTTTTCTTCCTATCAACGGGTGATTCTTTACTGCAGACCGAGGTCAGTGAGATTCTGTATGGAGGTTCCGGAGAGACTAAATACCATGTCGGAAATGGTCAGGATTTCTGGGATCTTCAATATATAATGGATATGATAAAGCCTGCAAAGTTAGATTATCCGGACGCAGGTGGTATTATTATTCTGGATGAAGGCCTGGAGAAACTGCATAATGATGGCAAAAGGAGTTACCGTTACCATTTTATCGGTATGATACTGAAACCAGAAATGACCTATTGGGGGGAAAACTCCCTTTATTTCGAAGAAGGAAGATCCACGGTTAAAATTGGAGGGGGGAGAACCATCAAACCTGATGGAACAATCTATTATCTGGAAGAGGATATGGTAAAAGTAACCATGCCTGTGGAAGGGATGGAATTTATGGATCAGGATAAATATCTATCCTTCACTTTGCCGGAGGTACAGAAGGGCGATATCATCGAGTATTATTATGAACGTAATACCTACAATCCCTATGATCATAGGGTGTTTGAACCAAGCTATTATTTTCAATCTTCTGAACCGGTCTTGATCTCCCGATTCACGGTGGAGATCCCGGAGACCCTCGAGCTGAACTATATCGCCAAGAATTTTCCTGAAGGAGGCGGGGAGCCCCTGGTGAGAATATCCGAAGGGATGAAAATGTACCAGTGGGAATTGCGCCGGATTCCCCCCTTGATCAGGGAAGAATATATGCCCGGTGAAATCGATATAGTCCCGGGTGTTTACGCTTCACTGTTCGGAAGCTGGGATTATCTTTTTGAGTGGGAAAGCAAATTAAACTTACGCCGAATGGAGGTCACCCCGGAGATTGAGCAGCAAGCCCTGAGGATAACCCGGGGTCTGGATCGCGTAGATGACCAGATCGCTGCCATTTATCATTGGATACAGCGTAACATAAGGTATGTTTCCATTAAGGGAGGGGTGGGTTCAGGGCTTTGCGGGCATTCGGCCTCTACCACCCTGGAAAATAAATTCGGGGATTGTATCGATAAAAGCACCCTGTTTGCCAGTATGCTTCAAGCCCTGGGAATCCAGGCCTACCCGGTAGGCATTCTCACGAATGATAATGGACAACCTCCATGGGATATACCTAATGTATATGCTAATCATGCTATTACGGAAATCCACCTAAATGATACGTTCTTTTTTCTGGACCCCACATCTTCGGATCACCGCTTCCCTTATTTCAGCGGCGATGATCACGGTACACTGGTAACCAATCCGATTCTTGGTGAAATTCACTCTACTCCCATTCCTGAACCTGATGATAACATGCGGTCTTATCAGATCGATGTGGTGCTGAAAAGCAGCGGGGATGCCGTAATAGACTATTCCAGCACTTATACGGGTGATTGGGAAGCATGGATACGGGGCTTCTGGCGGGACATCCCCAGATCCGAATGGGAGAACCAGATCAGCGAAATGATTTCCGCTGACCATCCAGAAGCTCAATTGTTGGAATATGAAATCAGCAATCCGGAACGCCTCGATAAGCAGTTCGGACTGTCCTGGAAATACCGGATCCGAAATCTCTCACTAATCGCCAGGGACCTGATGGTCTTCCGGATACCTGATCTCAGGCAATATTCTTTTCCCGAAGTTGCCACCCGTGAAAGGAAATATAATATCGAATACGCAACTTCCTATGGTCTAAAGCAAAACGCCAAAGTTGAGATCCCATTGAATACAAGCGTGAGATTCGTTCCCCCGGAGATTAATATTGAATGTCCTTACGCATCATATCAAGCTGGCTATCGTGTAGAGGATAACTTCATTATCTATTCGGATAGCTTTAAACGCTATGCACGAAGGATCCCGGCTGATTACTACCTGGAGTATAAAGCATTTCTTAACCAGATATCAAGATATTCAAAATATAAAATCGTTCTTCAGAAAACATTTTAAATATGCAAAAACACAATATAATCATCATCATTATTTTAACCATTTTAAAACTCGGATGGGGTGATGTTATTTATTTGAATGATGGGGAGGAGTACGAGGGACGTCTGGTGGGATTGAATGAAACCCATGTCAGTTTAGAGGTATTTTCGGGAGATACCATCGAACTACCCCTTTCCGGCCTTTATCGGCTGGAGTTGGAAAACCTGTCCAAAGTGGAATTAATAGATTTTATTGATGATACCTTGATCCACAACCTGTGGGGTGTAGCAGCCCAACAGTTTTTAGGATATGATCTTCCCTATGTAAACCTGTTTGAAAACATCGAATATCATATAAATCCAGATAGTACCTGGGAACGTAGGGAAAGAAAAATCCAGATAATCATCAATGACGTCGGAAAGGAAATTGCCAACAAGGCTTTTTATTATCTCGCTCAGGATGAGACTATCCAAATAGTTTATGTTAGGGTGGTTCAGGAGGATGGTAAGGTGTACTACATCCGGGAAAGTGCCCTGAAAGATGAATCCATTAACTATAATTTACCGGAGTATGATAATTTATGGCGGAAAAAGATCGCAATCAGGGGGATAAATATCGGTTCGATAATCGATTACCAGATCATACATAAAATGCCCAAGATCAGCGCTGCCCGGCCATTTCTGATAAAGGAATATTTCCGGGACGAGGAACTTATGCTGCATAAGAAGGTCAACTTAATTTATCCGCCAAACTTCGAGGTAATTTATGACACTTTTAATATTGATAGCCTTGATTCCAGCTTTTCCCAGAAGCTATTCCAAAAAAATGGATGGAAAATAATTCAGTGGGATATATTCACTCAACCCCGCCTGCAATATGAGCCCTTTACCCCGCCGGTAGCCTACTTTTTCCCAGGAGTTATAGCTACAAACCTCAAGAATTGGACCGATACAGGCACAGAATATTATAATTTAATTCACAATAATACATTGGATGATAGTAGCTTAACGAAATTACTTAATAATATACTTTATGATAGAGTTGATACCCTTAGGGCAATTTATAACTACGTTCTTAATGATATTAAGTTCCAAACCATCTCCCTTTCTGAATTTAGTTATCAACCCAGGAGCCTTGAAAAGGTACTCAGCAGCAAGTCAGGGGGCTATCTTGATAAAGCTTATCTGCTTTATGTTTTGTATCACAGTTTGGGTTATAAAAGCCATTTCCTGTTAGTGAATGACCAGGAGCACTGTCCCCTTAAGGAAAAAACCCCTGACATTAGTCAATTTGATTATGCGATGGTCGAATTAGAATACCATGGAGACCGGTACTATTTGGCTCCTTTTTGGGATAGAATTCCCTTTGGTTTTATTCCGGGACGGTTCCAGGGTACAAAGGCATTAAGGATTGATGCAGAGGCCAGCCGGCTTATCGATATGCCTTTATCGGACTATGATAAAGAGGGCGAGATCATCAGCATGGATGCTACCCTTCATTTAAACGGCACCCTGGAGATCATTGAAAATATATCTTACCGGGGGGAAAAGGGCTCTGATTTCCGCGATAATAAAAGGTTGAACAAAGATGAGTTGGACCAATTTGTTGAGCAGTTGATCCATCAGGTTCATCCTAATTCAGAATTAGTCAGTTATTTTATGAGCGATTTATCCGATCTTTATGAGGAAGTCCAATTAAATATCAACTACATTATCCCAGATTACATTTTATGGGGAGGGGAAGACCTTATTATCCTGAATTTGCCAGGTATCGATTACAGCGCTTATGATGTAGGGATAGAGAACAAACAATATCCCCTTTATTTTGATGATTATGGTAGCTACAATAAAGAGATCGTTTTAAATTATCCCCGGGAATTCAAGGTTTATTATCTCCCTCCGGATGTCTGTTATGAAAGTAGTCTGGTGGAATATCATGCTCGGTTCGAGGGGGATAGAAGCTCATTTCTGTCGGGTTTATTTTCCGGTAAAACGAGGTTGGACAGGCTTGTTTTCAGGGATCGATTCTGCCTCAAGAAATTAACCACTCCGGCGGATGAGTACAAAAATTACCGGGAATGTATAAAAACCCGGGCTTCCCTAAGCGGAAAAAGTATTATCTTGACAAAATAATTAGATTTTATATATAACAAAACAAAACTTAATTCTCGGAAGTATTATGGATAAAGTATCAGTTATTGTTCCAGCCTATAACGAAGAGGAGAATGTTCCGGTTCTCCTGGATGAATTAGCCAAAATGGTGGAAACCGCCTCTTTCCCTATTGAAGTGATCATTGTCGATGATGGCAGCAGTGATCAGACCTACAAAGTAGCCCGGGGGCTGAAACCTCAGTATCCCTTTCTTAAAGTCGCCCGTCACCGCCGTAATATGGGTAAAACGGAGGCTTTCCAGACCGGATTCAAGGTATCGGAAGGCGAGATTCTGGTCATTTTTGACGCTGATCTTCAATACCATCCTTCTGATATTGTTCGTCTTGTTGAAAAGATGGAGGAAGGATATGATGTGGTTACCGGTTGGAAAACCGGTGATTACAAGAAGAGGTTCGTTTCCGGAATTTACAATTGGCTTTCCCGGAAAATATTTAAAATCCCGGTTCACGATCAGAATTCGGTCAAGGTTTTGCGGCGGGAAGTTATCGAAAATTTTACCCTTCGTAAAGACTGGCATCGTTATATGGTAGCCTTCGCTGTTAATGATGGCTATAAGGTCACCGAGATCAAAGTAAAGTTGTATCCCCGTCGTTTTGGGACAGAGAAATATAGCGGCTTCGGCCGGGTTTTTATTGGACTGCTGGATATGATCGCGGTTAAATTTCAAATCTCCTTTATGCGTAAACCTATGCTATATTTTGGGTATCTGGGCGGTTCACTGGTTCTTTTAGCTTTTATTGTAGGTTTAATCGGACTTTATATGAGGTTTGTTCTACTCCGTGGCTATCGGCCATTAGCGTATCTGGTTATCTTTCTGGGCCTGTCCGGAATGCTCTTATTCGTGATGGGTTTTCTGGCTGAGGCTATTGCCAGCATTCGCGATGAGTTAAAAATGATTCGCAAGGAGAAATTCCTTGACTAACTCTTCCCTGCACTTATTCCTATAATCATGAAACAACTAAAACCCTGGCACAAGATCCTGATTATCATTGTGGTTTTGCTAATATTCTTTTTTATTGGCAAAGCCTTTTACCACAACTGGCAAAAGATTCCCTTTGATGAATTGAAGTTCAACCCATTTTATCTGGGCCTCTCTTTTTTTCTACTATCCGGTTCGATAGTTATAACTTCATTATCTTGGAGCCGTGTGCTCTTTGAACTTGGGGAAAATATGCCTTTAGTGAAAGCTCTTCAAATTCATTCGGTTTCCCAAATGGGGCGATACGTGCCTGGAAAGTTCATGGCTCCTCTTGGGAAGATATATCTGGCGAAGAAAATTGGTATCCCAGCGAGCACTTCACTGGTAAGCATTATCTTTCATACTATTTTTGTTCTCTTCTCAGCGTTGATATTATTTGCGATTTCCTTAGGTTTTTTAGCCCGGCAGGAGTTGCCAGACGCCATATATTTGGGCCTATTATTAATCCCCTTATGTATAATCGCATTGCATCCCCGGATCAATTCAATAATTATCAATCAAGGTTTAAAAATACTGAAGAAACCTCCTATAAAGGTTAAATTTAAATATACACGCTCCCTGCGGATATTGTGCCTCTATATTCTCAGTTGGGCAAGTCAGGGTGGGGCGTTATTCTTTCTGATCAAATCATTTTTTTCCAGCCTGGATTTACTAAATATATTCCCCATAATCGGCATCCAATCTATTGCCTGGGTAGTAGGCTTCATAAGCTTTTTCGTGCCAGGCGGGATTGGGGTCAGAGAAGGAATACTAAGCTTCTTCCTCAAGTTCTATGTGCCCGTTTCCATTGGAGTTATGTCCGCTTTATTATACAGGATATGGACCATAATAATCATCGTTATTTTTGCCCTGGTTTTTTCAAAGGGATTATTATCATCAGCTATACACCCCAAAATTAATATTAAGGATATTTAGTAATGTCTGAGATCAAAAATATCATCGTCATTGGTCTGGACGCTTTAAGGGCGGGGAATTTAGGTTGTTATGGGATTTCCCCAAGCCCCAGTCCCAATATAGACCGCATGGCTGAAAGAGCGCTGCTCTTTAAAAACGCCTATACCTGTATAAATTATACAGATCCGTCTTTCACAAGCCTTTTTACCGGAAAGTATCCTTTATCCCATGGCATTTTAAATCATGGACCCAGGGTTACTAATGAGGAAGTGCAGCGATTTACAGATAGCAGGATACCCCTTTTGTCTGAGATATTGCAGAAAGAGGGTTTCAAAACGCTGGCTATTGATTGGTTATTTCGTTGGCATAAAAGGGGTTATGATTATTATTCAGGGGTCAGGGCGACGGGTTCATTGCGCGGTTTTTTGAAGCAGCAGGTTCGGAAATTTCCCTGGATAAGAAAGGTACTGGGCTCTTCAATGATTGAAAAAGTGGGAAACAAGTTCTTTAGGGGGCAGTCTAAACCCTACGAGGATGCTATCTATGTGACCGACCAGGCAATTAAACTCCTCAAACAGAATTCGGATAATAAAGTATTTTTATTCCTGCATTATTGGGATGTTCATACCCCGTATTTACCTCCTGATGAATTTATCCCCGAGGGCGTGGATAGGGCTACTATAAAGAGGATGGAACACCAATTTGTGGATAATCCCAATCTGAAGGAGACCTATCAGCAGTACCAGGAAGCGGTTTTGAGAAATTTACCGGTAATAAAGGCATTCTATAATGCCGAGATATCCTTTTTAGATAGGGAATTAGGGCGTTTATTCCGCTTTCTTGATGAGAAAGACCGGCTTTCAAAGTCACTTATTATTATCCTTGCTGACCATGGCGAGAGTTTAGGGGAACATGGTATTTATATGGATCATCATGGTCTTTATGATCAGACTATGCATATACCCCTTTTGATACTGCATCCTGATTTCCCTGATGGGCAGGTACTGCCTGGCCTTGTACAAAATATTGATATTATGCCCACTATTTTTGAAATCTTAAACCTGAATGCACCCCTCGGATTTGATGGTAAAAATCTGCTGGATCTGACCAGGGGTGAAGAACTTTATTCCGAGATATTTGCCGAGGAAGCTCAATGGCAGCGTAAGCGTGCTATCCGAACAAAGGAGTGGAAGTACATCCGAAATTTAAATAAGGATTCGCTATATTGCCGAAAATGTGGCATTATTCATGGGGGAGAAGAGGAACTATTTGACCTGAGCTCCGATCCTGAAGAGATCCATAACATCGCTTCTGAACGTCCTGAAACCGTTACTGATCTGAGGAAAAGAATGGATTCGTTTGTCAGTAAATTTGATTATCAGGAAAGACCAGGTACAGGGGAGAAGTATGCTGAAGACCAGAATAAGCTTGAGCAACGACTTAAAGATTTGGGATATTTTTAAACGGGTGGGTTTACAGTAAGATCCTGGTAGATCGAGATCAGATCATTGATGATCCTATTCCAGCTAAAATTATGCTGTACATGTTGATAGCCATTTTCACCCAGCTTGGAAGCAAGTTCTGGATCATCCAGCAGTCTCTTTATAGCTGCGGCCAGTTGGGCAGAATCCTTTTGCTCGACTAACAAGCCTGTTTGATTATCTTTGATAATATCCACAATGCCGCCTACACGGGAGGCTACTACGGGTTTTTTGTAGGTTAAAGCCTCTATGATTACAACCCCCAGCGTTTCGGTGTTGCCTATTTCATTGATAGTGGAGGGACAGGCGAAGATATGGGCGGATTTATAATGATATTCCAGTTCGCTGGGAGATAAATTACCCCAAAATTTAACATTGCTTCGAAGATTAAGATCCTTGACCATCTTCTCCAAATAGGCTCGCTCTGGACCGTCCCCTACAACAGAAAGTTTGATCTGAGGGTATTCCTTTTTTAACAGATTTATGGCTTCAATAAGGTAGTCGGGACCTTTTCTCTTGACTAAACGTCCCACGAACAGGACCTTAAAAGGCTCTACCGGATGATCGACCTTCTTCTCTTCAACAGGAGTTCCGAATGGGACTATTTTAATAGTGGTACTATCCCCGTATTTACCAACTACCTTATCCCTTGTAAAGGTGGAATTTACGGTCACAACATCGGAATAACGCAGAACAAATCTGAGGAATGGTTTTAAAACAGGCATGTGATACTCTATCCAAATCGGCCCCGTGCCATGGAAAGTGGATACTATCTTGAATTTACGAAATATCCTGGGAATAATGGCGAAAATAAAATGGGGAAAGGGCCAATGAACATGGACAACCTGGTAACGGTTCTTTAAGACCAGATAAACTGCTGATAGAGTCCCAAAAAACATATAGAAAGGGATTACTAACCACCAGAATTTACTCTCTTTGAGCTTTTCGGGAACGCATTTATCATGGGTGAAAATTTCCATGAATTTGAAGAAATACCGGAACCTATGGACTTTGATATTATATACATAGTGAGCTTTTTGGCCTTTGTATGAAGAGGTAAATACTTCAACATCAACCCCGGCTTTCTTTAATAAAGCTACCGTGGAGGTTAACCAGGGTGTAACATGATCCCCTTCATAACGGGCAAAAGCTGTTCCAATATATAGTACTTTCATAGTTTATTTCAGTTTCCTTTGGAACAGTAATTAATACTATTTGCTTATTTTAGCAAGTATTAAATTGAAGGGACCATAATATAATCAGGGAAGGTAAAGTAACTTATGGTTTTCAGCGTAGGCATCATGTTCGATTAAGAGCAGGTATAAGCCTCCGGGGAGAGGTCTTCCTTGTCGATCAGCAGCTCGCCAAATTATTTCTTTTCTTTCAAGCTTAGTGGAAATATTGTAAACACACTTTCCGTCGATATTATAAATTCGTAAGAGTGTCTCTTTGTGTTCATTTAAAGGGATTTCAGACAGCAAGATATGAACTTGTTCATTAAATGGATTGGGAAAGAGCAAGGTATTAAAAGAAGGTTTTATTGCAGAAGTTGAGAGAGAGGTAAGGACTGTATCCTCCACATAGGACAGGAAGGTGTCCAGAGGCACTCCATAATAGGTGTTAATTATCCCGCTGGGCCAGGAGATTTTAAGGGAATCCAGATATCCCAATATGGCAGGGCGGGAATCTTCCGGATAGCCGAATTCAGCTTCGATGGAGTTTTGGGAACACCAGCCGTTCGCGTTTTTGATGATCTGCATATTGTAAAAAGGTGGCGCAAACGCTTCAATTCGGCTTCCAACAGCGTCCTGGTTACTGACCAGGCCGATCAATTTAATCGAGACCCAGCGATTAAAATTTCCGTTATTTCTAAAGAGACTATTGGGATGTCCTCCCCAACCGGTTACCATTAAGTCCAGGAAGCCATCGCGATCGAAATCCCCCCATGCAGCACCGGTATTACGATGAGTTCCCAGTTGAACCCCGGCTAATTCGGCGCAATTATAGTATCCAGGGGGCTTGTTTTCATAGTTGAATAAATAATTAGCTTCGAAGGTAGCCACAAATAGATCCTGATCTCCATCATTGTCATAGTCTGCAAAGGCGCAGCTTCGACTTTTTATTCCTGAAGCATCTTCATCCAAAAGATGAGAAACATCGGCAAATGTCGAATCGCGATTGTTTCGATACAGGATATCGGGATCTCGTTCATTGCTGTAGTAAACATCCTCATAACCATCCTGGTTAAAGTCAGCCCAGGTACAGCATTGGGTATAGGATAGATCTATCAGTCCTGCTTCAAACGTTATATCTGTAAAAGAGCTATCGCCATTGTTACTTAACAGGCAATTATATTCATCTTCCATACATAAGTTAATATCTATAAAGCCATCCCGATTGTAATCGCAGCAACCCACTCCCCAGCAGTAACCAGTAACAGCCACGCCAGCTATAGTGGAGATATCGGTAAATGTCCCATCCCTATTATTGCTATAGAGACGGGCATGGTCGCTTAAAGAGTGCAATCCAGCAAATATATCCAGATAACCGTCATTATTATAATCTAAAAAGAGCACTCCTTCGACATATTCAGGAATGTTTATACCAGCGCTAAAAGTGATATCAGTATAACCCGAATGGTCCTTTCTGTAGAGCCTGGAATAGCCGTACAAACCACCCACGAAAAGGTCCTGGTCCCCATCGTTATCAATATCCCCGAAGACACCGCCTCGGGAATACACCGTGTAATCCACTCCCAGAGATGAAGCTGATTCCAGGAAGCAGAATGGTGCAATGCCCTGATAAAACTGGTTGGGCGTATCTCCTCGGTTAGGGAGAAAGATATCTATCAGATTATCATCGTTATAATCGTTAAGAACCGCTCCAGAAGCTCCATCAGTTAATGTAAAACGAGCGCTATCACTCATATCGGTAAAAGTACCTTGCCCCGAAACAATAGTTAGTAAAGGTATCATAACCCATGTGATCACCCAAGTAGTTCTCATGCATATTAAACTAACAAAGGTATTATATAAGTCAACATATTTTCTGAAACATCCTTGACACCCTTGATGTATTGCCCTATATTTTCAGGTAATTATATAAAACTTTAACAATTCAAGAGAAATGAGTGATATAATATGAAAGTGCTTATTGTGGGTATCGATGGGGGGACTTATGATCTCATTGAACCTTGGGTAAAGAGGGGTGAACTACCCACTCTCGGAAAAATGATGAAGGATGGTATGTGGGGTAATTTAATCACAACATATCCGCCCTTGACCGGTCCTGCCTGGGTATCTATGACTACTGGTTGTAACCCTGGAAAGCATGGTGTTTTTGATTTTATGGCCCCTGAGATCGGGAAGGTAAGGATCAATAATGCCAGCGCTGTGAAAGTGCCTAAATTATGGGAAATCTTAAGTGAAAATAATGTACGTTTGGGATTTGTGAACGTTCCTATGACATACCCCCCGGTTAAGGTTAATGGTTATATGATTACGGGCATTATGAGCGGAAAGGGAGACATTTCATATCCGCCTACCCTGAAAACGGAATTAGAGACTGCTATCGGAAGGAATTATAAGGTAGGTATCGAGGTACCCCCTCAGAAAGGACGGGAAGAAGGCCATATCAAGGAGATCCATGACTGGCATGATTCTATATCCAAAAGCGCTCTGTATGTTCTCCAAAAGGAACCTCTTGATTTTTTTATGGTCGTATTCAATATAACAGATGCCGCCTCACATTCATACTACGAAAACATGGAAAATGACGATGAATATGGGAGTGAAATACTAAAATCTTATCAGGTCGTTGACCAGAGCCTGAACGAAATACTCAAGTTTGCTGGACCTGAAACAAACACATTACTGGTCTCCGATCATGGTTTTGGACCACTCAGGGGAATGATTAATATCAATAATTTCCTTGTTAAAAGGGGGATTATCAAGTTCAGGAAGAAAGCCCGGTTCAAGAATTTTCTTTTCCAGCATGGGATCACCCCAAAAAATCTCTATAATCTTATGAAGAAATTGAAGCTTGCGGGTTTGGCCAGGTCGGCATCTCAGGAAAAGAGGGGCAAGGTGTTGAGCAGTTTCCTGGGATTTTCGGATATTGATATGGATCAGACTTTAGCTTATTCAAGAGGCCATGTAGGCCAGATACACATTAACAGGCAAGCCCTGGAAAAAAATAAATTAGACCTTCTGGAAGTAAGGGAAAAGGTCATCCGTGAGCTTTTTCAGATGAAAGATCCCCATGGAAAGGTTATTACCAGCCAGATTCTGACCCGCGAAGAGATGTATAATGGACCATTTATAGATATGGGTCCGGATATGTTCATTGTTCTGGACGACTATAATTATATAGCATATCCTCTTTTTGCAGCGGATAATAAGATCGTTACCAAGCATATTATTAACCGGTCAGGAACACACAGAATGAACGGAATGTTCCTTGGACGCGGTCCATATTTTCATGATCAGGGGAGAACATCAGACCGCAAAATCACCGATATCACCCCGACGGTGCTGGATATTCTGGGAATAAATATTCCCGATTATATGGATGGTAAGCCAATAAAATAATTTGAATTTTGTTATTCTTTTTATTAAAGGTGCGTGATTATGACTAAAAGTAAGAAGTCTCACTCTTCTGCTCCTAAATCAAATTCCTTTGAGAAATGGGGAAAATTTTTTCCTTATATCATTTTAGCAATCTATTTGATTCTTCTGTTTATCTATTTCGGGTCAGAGAATGGGCTTTTATCAGGCAAGAAGATGCTCTATGGATCGGACTGGGTTGCTGGGGGGTATGCCCGTGAGAAAGTATTGATGGATTATCTGAAGGATACTGGCGAGTTGCGAATGTGGGAACCTACCCTGTTCGGTGGCAACACCGCTTTGTCGCTGGCCCCTGCCAAATACTATTACCCAATCCGTTTTATTGGGGCATTGGTTCCCGTTCATACGTGGCAGGTTTATCAGTTTATTATCCATCTACTTCTTGCCGGAATAGGGATGTACCTGCTGCTACGCGAACTTAAACTTTCAAAATGGGCTGGTTTTATTGCCGGGATTATGTACATGTTTGGCGGGACATTGATATCAACTGCTTATGGTGGGCATCTGGGCAGAACCATATCGGGTGCTTTCCTGCCCATTCTGTTCTTTTTCCTACTACGGGCGATACATCGCCGTAAATTATTGGATTTTCTGTTGTTCGGACTTATAGGCGCAGTTGCCGTGCACGCTTCCCACACCCAGTTGATGTATTATATCGATATTGTACTGGGCCTTTTCCTGCTTTTTTACCTGGTTATCGATCTCGTTCAAAAAAACATAAAGAAAGGGCTGAAACTTGTCCTTTACTTTGCCCTTTCTGTTATTGCTATAGGATTATTGTCTGCGATCATCATGCTGCCTCCCATTGGAAATCTGGGAGTGGGCTCGCGAGGGCAGGAACGAGGTTATGACTATGCTACCTCCTGGTCCATGCCTCCTGTGGAAACATTTGACCTGTTCGTTAATGACTTCTCTGGTGGCCTTACTTCATACTGGGGTGATAATTACTTTAAGCTGCATAGTGAATACATGGGAATTATCCCCATACTCCTGGCTATCTTGGGCTGCGTATTGTATTGGCGAAAAAAAGAACTGAAATTTTTCCTGGGGATGACCATTGTTATGATGCTTTGCGCCTTTGGAAAGTACACCCCGTTCTATCATATCCCCTTTAGCTTTGTCCCCATGATAAATAAATTCAGGGGTCCCCAAATGTTCTTTTTCCTGGCAAATTTTTCCATTATCCTTCTTGCTGGATTCGGCTTCGACGCCCTGCAAAATATTAAGGAAAAAATAAACCTTAAAAAGATATTAGTGGCTTTAGGGGTTGTGTGCGCTGCTTTGCTCCTTATGATAATAGTCCTTGGCGCTGGTAAAACCTCACTGATCAAGAGCTTCAATCAGAAACTACAGCAAAAAAGCCAAACTGAATTAAGCACCGATGCAGCGAGACAGAAAGCCGCTAATTTTGCGAATAATTTCCCCGATATGCAAAAAGGATCAGTTAGAAGTTTTTTTATTGCCCTTGTGTTCTCAATCCTTTTATTTCTCCTGGCTAAAGGTAATCTTAAGCCCTTTCATGTAGTTTTGATTTTTTTACCTCTTTTCCTGTTCGACACATGGACGGTTGACCGCAAATACCTTAAAGCAGCGGCGCCCCCCGAGAGATATTTCGCCGCAGATCAGATAATGCAGTTTTTCAAGAGGGATAATTCCCACTACCGGGTGTTCCCTCTTCATTATCAAAATAATTCCGCTTTTAACCTTCATGGCGTTCAATCTTTGGGGGGTTATGGACCTAATCCACTGGCGAGGTATCAGGAGTTTATCGGAGCGGGTCAAACGGTAATGTTCAATCCACGCAATCTCCTAAGTTACCCGCACATGTTGAATCTGTTGAACACCAAATATATTGTTGGTCAGGCTCTTCCGGATGACCTTTCCGGCTACGATTCCAATACCCAGAGCCAGATCATGGCTTTCAAACAATATTTTGGGCAATTTCAGCCTGTGCAAAGGTCAGGTCAGTTAATCATCTATAGTAACCCCCAAATGCTTTCACGGGCATTCGTAGTGCCCGACTTCGAGGTAGCCGGCTCACCTGAGGCCGCTTTGGAGAGGGTGATGGATCCAGCATTTAATCCCCTCAATACGGTTGTGCTGGAAGAGGATCCTAAAATACAGCATCCTGCTGAAATTACCACCCCTGCGGGATATGCTGAAATTGAGAATTATGAGGCTAATCATTTCAACGTGAAGGTTAATATGAAAATGCCCGGGTTCCTGGTTATGAGTGAAAACTACCATCCCGATTGGAAAGCCTATGTTAATGGCCAGCAAAAGGATATACTGATAGCCGATTATGCTCTAAGGGCAGTTTACCTGGAAAAAGGGGACCACCTGGTCGAATTCAAATACCAGTCCGATTACCTGCGTTTGGGAAAGCTGATCACCATACCCTCTCTGGTTATCTTACTCGGAGTAATTGCCTTTCTGGGTGTACGGAACAAAAGAAACAGAAGTTTTAAAATGGACTGATATGTAGTTTCCGCCTTAATTCCGGGAGTTTAAAAACTCCTCTACATCAAAGCTACTCAGCCATTGTTCAAGAAGAGGAATCTCCTTTAAACCGGTCCTTTCAACCTTATCTTCCGGTATCCCGAATTCATCGATCAGGATATCTGCCTGAAAATTGCTGAGGGCAATCCTGATAGGGTCTTTTGCGATAGGATATTCCGACTTGAATATCTTGAGAACTTCGTCTTTCGTCAAGGTGACGACACAAAGTTCATTATTATAAGGGAAAACACTATATAGCTGGCGGAACTGTAAAAGTCCGCTATCCAATCCCCGGGCTGAGGTGACTATCGCGACATCCGCGCCGGTCGCATTCCGGTAAATACGCTGCACAACGAGATCCATATCATCCTTGGGTAATCCCTGGGGGAGGCTACCTACTATCCGGTTCATATCCTCATCAGGTCTGATCGGGCGGAAATCGGTATTAAGCACATCCCCATCAACAACCTTTAAATATGCAAATTCTGAATGCTGTAATTCCCTCTCCGGCCGTCCGGCATTTATATATTGTACAACCAAACTTAATGGCTTTTTCATTACATGCACCTGGACGTAGCCTGGCGGACAATACATATTAGGATTACTGATTGAACCCGTATTGATTAAAAGGGGCTCCTTATCCTTAAATTCCAGAATCTGTTTTCGCTCAAAAAAGTGAGTAGTCGCACTGAGAATCAAATCACATTTTTCTAAAATGATGTTCCGGTTTTCCTTGTTCATCTGATCGATCCAGAATCCATATCTGGAATGAGCGGCGGCAATAATGATATCCTTCTTACCCTTTCTGATCTTTTTTATGGTTTCTGCCAGATAATTTCGGGTATCCTCGGGAAATGCGATCTTCACAAGCTGTGGCTCATCAGGGTAATGGACTTGTACGAGATGGATAGTATAACCATTGGTTTTTATTTTAGCATAGTATTCACAGCCGTTTTCCCTGATTTTTACATTTGGGCGCTGGTCCATATTGAATAACCCCATTAATGGAGCGCCAGCTCCCCAGTCTCCCTGGGATTCGCCATAATATTCATTTTCACCATCAGCAATATTGGGATAAAAATTTGCTTTCCACCAGGCATCCTGCTCAATAAATTCCAAAAAGCTGTTTTCCCAGCCTTTTTTTACGTGATCGCCCAATCCTATCACAAATTTATCATTGCTCTCTTTGATCCAATCAGCCATCCTGGCAAAAGACTCACTGGAACTGGGGGAATCACCCTTATTATCACTCATTATGGCAAAGCTGAAAACCGCCTGAGAATCAAGATCCTGAATGCTATTAACACCCGATATCTTTCCGGCAGAAAATTCATAGGGCTTTTCGCAACTGATAAAGAACAACAGAAGAAGCCCTGTAATTGTTAATAATAAAAGTCTTACCTTCATAATGATCCTCCTTTTTTTTTCCATGAAAAAAAGTACAATAAATAGTATTTGGCAATGTTTTTTTTAGGATACATATTCAGATTATAACCAAATAGACTAAGACAATCTTTTTCTTTGACATTAATTTATTTTTGTATAATATAAAAGGTTAATTTACAGTTTTTAATAAGGAGTTTGAAATGAGGTTTTATAAAAAGGGCATTTTAGTAATCACGGTACTTGCGATAGTATCTGTTATAAATCCTTGCCGTGGGGATGTGGTGATCCTTAAAGGGGGCGAGATAGTTGAGGGGGTAATCGTAGATGTCAGGGATGACTCCATTAAAGTAAAAGTTGATAATGGCATTCAGGTAATAGCACGGAGCGATATTGAGACCACCCAGCCGACACTGGCCCAGCTTAAAAATCTCAAAATGGCCGCTCCCCAGGATGGGCAGTTAAGCTTTTCTAAATATGATACTCCGGATAAGTACTTTATGAAATTTGTGGCAGAAATTGCGTTCATTCCCGGTGTGAATTTCCTTGCCGATGAGAACCGTAAGGAGGTGCTGAAACCGCCTTTTTGGAAAGGGGGGATAAAATTTGGCGGCCGGCCTATACCGTATCTTGGCATTGAATTTGCCCCATTTGGTTATTACAACGAAACTTCAGAACATCAGGTCTATGGTGGAGGCTTCGATGCTTCTGTTAAAGGAATTATTCCTACCGGCACGATCGTTAATCCTTATCTGGGGGGCGGTATATCATGGGCAAAAGTACGTTCTGAGGAAAGGGGTTATTATCAAAACAATGGGGATTTTGTAGAGACATCCAATGAAAACTTCAAAATAGACTGGAGTGGCCTGGGAGGCCATATATTGTTCGGGGCAGATTTTTACGCCAGCCCGATAATCTCATTTTTACTGCAGGGGAAATATAGTTTTCTTCCAATGGAGCTTTCAAAGTTGAAATGGCGAACCTATGAATGGGGGCTGGACGAGGTGAATGATTATACAAGCTATCCTACAGAATTGGAATTGGGAGGTTTCGATTTAGCTATAGGAATAAACTTTCACTTTGGGGCACGGCCATGATGGGGCATGGAAACATGAAAACATTTTTGAAAATAATTCTATCAGTCACTATATCCATACTCCTATCCAACCCCGTCTTTTCAGCATATCAGGTGGGGGATTTGAAACTTCCCCTGCATCATATTCCCGTAATTGCGGAAAGAGATGGTGAATTCACGGTACTATTTGATGCGCCACCCGGCGAAACGGTTTGGTTTATTTACCTGCATAACCGTATTACCGGCAGCTATCCAACACGGGCCTATGCCGATTATTCAGAAACTGAAAGCTTATGGTACCTTAGAGCCTCAGTGCCCATGATGATTCCTTATGAACTTTACGATCTTTCGGTTATCCCTACAACAGGAAGGGGAGATACGGTCTTGAATGCCGTACGAATCGTACCCGAAATTCGGGATGAATATTACTTCTTCCAGATCACCGATACACATATTCCGGATTGGAGAACCTTCCCACCTTTACCGGTCTATGTGGATCGGAATACTGTGGATGAATTTCATCAGTTGATGAGGGAGTTTGAAGTACTGAATCCCGAATTTGTACTGCATACGGGGAACCTTATCGATTACTCTCCTCAGGAGTGGCAGTATGAGATAGCTCAGGAATTGCTGACCTCTTCGCCTGTTCCTATTTATGTTACCGCTGGTGAAAACGATTTGGGGGTATTTGAAAGCTATCCGATTCCCGGCAGGCATACCTGGCGGCGGTTTTTCGGGAGTATTATGGATTATTGTTTCAGGTACGGAGACGACTTCTTCTGTACTGCTCAGGTTTATGATAATCCAGGCCGCAAAAGTTTTTCCGAAGAACAGATGGACTGGATGGAAAGCGCATTCAGAAGCTCTGAAATCGAGGGTGATGAACTGCAAATACTATTCTATAATTGTGATCTGAGGCGGATCGATGGGGAAGGAGCCCAGATCACCGACGAATTCGTGGACGAGATCGGACTCGACCTTATCCTCTATGGTCATGAAGGATCAAACGAGGTTGACTTTCTGGGAACGGCAAATATCCCGGACATTATGACCGCATCAACTGCTGATGATAACGGTGCTTTTCGGGTTATCAAAGTGGCTGGTAATCAGATCGTTTCATATAATGCTCATCGTTTCAATAATTTCTCGGTAAACTTTGAGCCTCCGAACAACGGACTCAACTATAACATTACTGCTCTTGTGGAAAATGACCTGGAAGAGGAATTCAGTAATTGCCTGATAAAGTTCTTTCTGCCTCGAAACGCATCGGAAATTGAGTTTGAGGGAGGGGAATTGCTCCAGATAATACGCTCTGATACGCTAATTACCTGTTATATCAGCTTTGGAATCACGGCATATTCCTCAAGGGAGATCAGTGTATATTCTGTTTTGGGAATGCGATCTGATTGTTCAAAAGTACCGGAAGTCCCACATATTGCATGTTATCCGAATCCTTTTAATTCTATAACCAAAATTTCATTTCAGGGAAATATTGAATTTGACCGGATAAATCCGTTAAATGTAAATATCTACAATAACACGGGGAGTTTGGTAAACAGTTATGTTTATTCCGGGTCCAACCAGGCCTTGTTCTGGGACGGTACTGACCAAAGAGGTATGGCAGTGGTTTCCGGTGTATATCTAATTAGAGTTTTCAATGAAAATTTTAAGGGCTTTACAAAAGTACTTTTGATCAAATAAAAATTATCTGATAATTCTTGCAAATTAGTAAGATTTATAGTAAATTATAATTGAAATACAAACATTTAACCCTAATCAAATTGGAGATAACTTGGATAAGGATTTTATTTCCGTACTGGATCTGGATAAGAACCTCATAAAATCATTGTTAACTTCAGCTAAGGTATTGAAATACAAGCAGTTTTGGAAGGACGATCCAAAACCATTAGATGGGAAAATAGGTGCCTTGATATTCAACAAACCTTCGCTCAGGACGAGAGTTAGTTTTGAGGTGGGCATAAAGGAACTTGGAGGAAGCAGTATCTATATTTCTGGTAATGAGATTCAAATAGGCAAGAGGGAATCTGTTGAGGATGTCGCCCGTGTGATTTCCCGCTATGTTGATTTTGTAGTAATTCGGACATATTCCCAGGATGATTTGGAGACATTTGCCAAAGTTGCCGAGGTTCCGGTTATCAATGCCCTTACCGATCTTCTTCACCCCTGCCAGATTATGAGCGATATTTTTACTATTATGGAAAATGTGGGACAGATAGAGGATATCAAGATAGCTTACGTAGGGGATGGTAATAATGTTGCGAACTCTTGGTTGAATCTTGCCTCCATCCTCTATTTCCATTTTAGTATCGGAACAGTTCAGGGGCTGGAACCCAATAACGAGATATTAAAAAGGGCCCAGAGCAAATCCAATTCTACCGTGGAGGTAGTTTATGACCCCTATGAAGCGGTAAGAGATGCGCATGTGATCTATACTGATGTATGGGCTTCCATGGGTGAAAAGGAAAAGGCGGATGAACGCAGTAATTTATTGAAAAAATTCCAGATTAATCAGGAGTTGTTGAGTGCTGCACGTCCAAATGCTATTGTAATGCACTGTTTACCGGCAGAACGGGGTAAAGAGATTACTGATGAGGTGATCGATGGCCCCCAATCGGTAGTTTTTGATCAGGCCGAAAACCGCCTGCACATGCAGAAAGCTATCTTACTGGAACTTCTGGGAGGCATTCGAAAGGTAATTTAAATTTTTACTATTGGAGTAAATATATGCTCAGGATATTTTGCAAATCAAAATTGCACATTGTCCATATCACCGAAACCGAACTGGAATATGAAGGAAGCATTACTATTGACAGCGACCTGTTGGATGCTGCCGATATGCTTCCTTATGAACGGGTACAGGTATTGAACCTGGAGAATGGGAACCGCTTTGAAACATATATTATTCCCGGTGAACGGGGATCTGGGATGATCTGTCTGAATGGTCCTGCAGCGCGTAAAGGCATGGTAGGAGACCGGATCATAGTGGTCGCTTATGCTATAGCTGAGGAGAAAGAATTCAGTGGAAAGGCTCCCTTAACCATCCTTGTGGACAAGCAGAATAAGATAACCGCAATTAAAAATGCATGATCTTGCTGTTGTTATTTTAGGCGCTGGTTTGGGCAAAAGGATGAAAGCATCCTTTCCCAAAGTGCTACAGGAAATCAATAAGAAGACGCTGATCGAATTTGTGCTTGATTCCTGCAGAGCGCTGAATCCAGCCCGGATTCTTGTTGTGGTGGGTTATAAGGCTGATCAGGTCATCGAACGCCTGGGAAAAAATCCTCATTTTTACGGAATGCCCCTTCAGTTTGTTCATCAAGAAGAACAACTGGGCACAGCACACGCGGTGAGTAGGTGTTATGAAAAGCTCAAGGGTTTTACAGGGCAGGTACTGGTGCTTTGCGGTGATGTTCCATTTATAAAACCGGAAACCTTGAGAGCAATGCTGAAACTGCATCAAAACTCCATGGCGGAGGCGACCCTTTTAACCACGGATTTGCCTGACCCTGCAGGATATGGTAGGGTTATCAGGGGTGAGGAAGGAGCAGTTTTGCGGATCGTTGAGCATAAGGATGCCAATGAACGGGAACTTGAAATCAGGGAGATCAACAGCGGAACCTATCTTTTCAACAACCCGGATCTATTTGAAAAGCTCAAGTTAATCAACAACCATAATTCCCAGGGCGAATACTATATCACCGATCTGATTCGCCTTTTCAGAGAGGAGAATAAACGGGTCTCTGCCCTGAAGGTTATTGATTACCTTGAAGTAATGGGTATAAATTCCCCCGAACAGAGGGAAATAGCCGAAGGTTATTACAGGAAATTGATTTCCTGAAAGAATCAACATACAACGAGCATAACAGTTCTTTGTGCCCCCCCCCGAAAAAATTTTACGTAGCAGTTTTTAAGGTAGAATTCCGCGCGCAAACACGATTATCTTCAAATGCTCTTCAACTTCATAGGTAGATGCGTAAGTAGGAGAAATGAATTGCAGCCAGAAGTTTTCGGTAGTAGCCGGTGTAATATTATGTCCGCCGGTTCCGAATACGGATGTTGTTGCATAACGGTCGTATTTAGCAATATAGTCATTTGAAGGATGAAAAACCGCAGGCGGGGTAGGGGAGTCATTAAAAATACCTCTAACCACGAAAGTATCTTTAGCGGCGAAATAATTAGGCATCCAGGCTCCGGTGGAATCGGCTCTTAAACCGATGCCAATGGTATATGCTCCGGTATTTGTAACGATGAATTTTTCATCGCTGGTCATGGTTTGGGTGGTATAAACATCGATTGTATCAAGATCCCATACCGAATCCGGGGGTGCGCCAGGGCTGGTGATGGTAAAGGATACATTCAGGTTGACATAGGTCATACTCTCATATCCTGAAGGCCAATCCTCAACGTTGGTAGCAAGGTCATGAGCCCGGCATCTGAAGAAGTAGGTTTGATTATCCTGAATAATTACTGGGCTGGTAGGTCCAAATATGGCAAATGTATCTTCGTAGCCGGTCAACCAGTTCACCCATTCTCCGGTTAAACCAACCCTGTATTGAACATCATAGACCCATATCCCCCAGCCTTCTCCATCTTCACGTGTAGTGTCTATGCCGGACCAGGAAACCGCAAAAGCGGCTATGCCTGTGGTATCATCCATGTCATTAACTGACGAATAGGGTGGACGTAAGTCAAGCTGTACTTTACGGAAACCGCCGTAAATGTGATAGAAAGTTCCCTCTATACGGGTGATATGAGAAGCTGTCCCATCCCCTAAATTATCGTTTAGTCTATAAATAGCGCCGCTTCGGCCTTCTGGAGCTTCGGTACCACCATTGGTAAAGCTGGACCATATCAGCTTATGGGAAGTTCCCGAAGGAGGGGTTGCGAATACAAAACATGTAAAAAGACTTAAAAGCAACAAAGCAATGATAATTATTCTGGACATTTTTCCTCCTGATAAAAAATAGCAATCTACTTGATTTATCTAAACTCAGATTGCAATTTATTCTATTATAGAAAGTTTGTCAATATTTTTTTTATATTTTACAGTTATTTAGAAAATAGCGTGTATCGTTATATATAAAATTTTGAAAATTAAGGAGACAAGGATGCAATATTTTATTACCCAACAATTTCATCGGATGCAAGAAAATCCAACCAGCTTTTCTGAAAAAATCCGTAAGAGATGTTACAGGGGAAAGAAGGGCAATCAAAGCATAGTTTGTAACCCTTTTCAATAGCGCAACCGGGCATTTTACAGACCGGATTGGGTGCGCAACCCGAGCAATGTTTTTTAAGATACTTAGGACAACGTTCACAATATATACCACAAACTCCAACCAGCGGGTCCATTTTTTACTCCAATCATCCAAAACAAAAGAAATTATTGACTTTGAATAAACTTACTATAATTTATAAAATATGGGACTCAATGTAAAGGTTTTTCTGATTATTCTTTCTTTGTTTTTAGTGTTCACTCTGCTTGACGCTCAGACCTGGGAACATGCTGAATATATCGACTTCGCGGATGGTATATTTAATCATATTGAACTGCTGAATCCTGATCCGGATGGTACTGATGATGGGGCTTTGGCCCTGATGGATAGTATTCTTAACATTTCTATGCTTATCGTTTACCCCCCTGAATCCAATCCTTTCCGTTTATGTGAACGGTATAATCGATACGCATCGGAAAGCCATCCTTTAGTCCTGGTCAAGATATTCCTGATGCCCGTTGAAAACTACAATACGCTTGCTTCTATTGAACATTCCAGCTTAATTTACAGTTGTGAGGTGGGGGATTTTGTAAGTCTTTCACTTAATCAATTTGACGGTATCCTATTCGGCATTCATGATGCTTATGGATATACTGATTTGACCTCAAACGGGATCAACCTTACCCGCCAATTCGCTGCCATTGGGAATAAGGTCATTGTTTTTACGCATAGCACGGTGTGGCGCAGGGGATGGAATCCGGGTGATTATCACCCCGGTTTTAATGCCCTCGAAGATATTCATGGATTGACCACCTTTCCGCAGACTGCCTATGATACTTTTAATACGGTCTATCGTATTTCACCCACTCCCTCCGACTCAATCTTTCATTATCCATACGAATTGCCCTATCGGATGGAGGTAGATTGGACTCACCGCCGGGGGCAGATCCCCACTACCGGCGAACTACTCTATGTCGGCGAGGGTTACAGCGATTACAACGGGATCTATTTCTACCTCAATCACATTTCTGCGTATAATTCCTGGGGGATATTCCTTAATTACGGGCATCAACGAAGCGCTCCACGCGAATGGGACGTTAAATGTACTATTAATGCCTTGTTCCTGGCATTCCGTAACGCTCAATATAACGGGGAATATATCTCTTCAGCATTCAATCCCGGTTCTCCTGCGGGAATTCTGGAAGCACATTGGAACTGCACTGTCCCACTCTATGGAAGCCTGAGCGTTTTCATCAGGAGTTCCATGGATGGCTCCACCTGGAACCCGTGGATACCTATTAGTGAAGGGGTACTCGATGTCCCGATTACAGGCAATTTCTTTCAGTACAGGGTGGAAATGAGGGGCCGCTTCGATAATCTGCCGGTGCTCCACTGGATTAGCTTCAACTATTCTACCGAAGGACCACATGTCAGGATAAATTATCCGGAATCCGGCACTGTTACCAGTTGCCATGACCAGGAAATCTCGCTTATATTTAGCGATCCTTTTGGTATCGATCCGACATCCCTTTCTATACTGGTCAATTCGTTCCTCTACGATTTAGCTTACCCAGGAATGGTTCTTATGGATTCGGTACTCTACTTCACCAGGGAAATACCCTATGACCATGGAGATACTATTCGGATTACCCTGAACTCAGCCCGAAACACCCTGGGGATTCCCTGCGAAGAGCATCCGGAATGGTTCTTTGTGGTGGATTTGGAACCACCGGAGATAAGGGCATTCTCGCCGGAAACCGATCTGTTCCTTCCCATTCCCCCCGAAACTGTTGCAGTCTGGGTTACCGAAGATTATACCTTTATTAATATAGAAGAGTTTAGCCTTTCCTTGAATGGACTGGAATATCCATACATTCATCCAGCCTTGAACTGGGATGGTTACAGGTTTTACCTGATCACATCTGAGTGCGGATATCCGTTCGATAGCTCCGAAATTATTGTTGTGGAGGTTAACGGTCTCTGCGATTCTCCTGATTATTGCGATCCAAACTGCATCTCCGGATTCAACTGGAGATTTACCATTGATGGAATAGGACCTCAGGTCGAGCTCATCTTCCCTCCTGAAAGCCTCTTTATATCATGCGATTCAATTGAATTCCTGATCAGTATTGAAGACCTCAGCGGAGTAGATACCAGCACACTGATGATCGAATTGAACAGTTATTTTTTTGTTTTTCCGGAAGACATGCGCTATGAGAGATCCATCCTTAGCTTTACTCCTTCCCCATCATTGCTGGAGAATGGGGCTAATACCTTGACCCTGCATTTTGTAGAAGATGCCCTTGGAAATTCAGGGGGACCATATTCCTGGTTACTCCTGTTTGATTTTGAGCCTCCTGTGGTTACAACTCATCATCCATCGGAGGGTGAAATAATAGGTACATCCTATCCTTCTATAAGTGCCGGGATAAGGGATTTTAAAGCCGGACTTGACCCATCCAGCGTTTTCTTTATTCTAAATGAGGATACTATCCCCAGCAGCTTTCTTTTTATCTCCGACACCCTTTTTCTTTTGGATTGTGAAGATTTGGGGCTGGAGTTCACTGAAGGGGAAACCGTGTCCGTTTGTATTTTAGCAAGCGACCTGGCAACAATTTGCCCCTCAAACACTATGGAACCTTATTGCTGGAGTTTCCTGATAAATTTGAGTGGACCGGTAGCAGAATTGCGCCAACCTCTTCCTAACACTATTATATCATGTGATTCATTAGCCGTGATTATCTGGATATACGATCCCAACGGACTAAACGAATCGAGCCTGATATTCCTTTATAATGATATAGAATATACACTGAGTGACCCCCAGCTCAGTTTAGAAGACAGCCTGCTATTTTTCAGCCCTCCACATTCATGGGAGGATAATGATTCGATTTTTCTGGGATTGATCGCCGCGGAGGATAGCCTGGGCAACCGATTGGCTGAACCGCTGTTCTGGAATTTCAGTGTCGATCGCTCACCGCCCCGGTTCTTCAATGAGATACCCCAACACTACTCCATTATCAGCGAGTCTCAGCCTCTGATCAGTATCTCCGTGTCTGATTCAATGGCTGGAGTTGACCCGGCTTCTTTATGGTTTGCCGCAGAAGCGGACACCTATTTTCTGGGTCATCCGGGCTTACTGTGGAATGGCCTTGTTTTGATCTTTAACTCAATCCTTGCCGGTGTGGATTTCTCCGATTCAGAAACTTTGAAAGTCTGCGCTGGAGCAAGTGATCTGACACGATTGTGTCCTCCTAACAGGGATTTTTACTGTTGGGAAATACTATTGGATCTCAGGGGCCCCCGAGCGCGCATAATTGAACCGCTGCCCGGAACTTATACATCTTGCCGTGACCAAAAGATAAAGGTAGAAATCCTGGAAATGGGGTACATCCTCGAATCATCAGTAAGCATCCTGATAAATGGAGATGAGTTTTTCCTTTCTGATCCCGGACTTTCCTTCCAAAATGATACTTTGTGCTTCTCCCCAGAAAACCACTGGAACCACGAAGATAGCATAAAGGTTCGGTTGGAGAGTATCCGGGACCATCTGGGAAATGCACTTCAGGATACCCTGGATTGGACTTTTTACACCGATTACAAAGGGCCTATCGCCTGTAACCCAATACCCCTGCCGGGTTCTTCTACCTACGATTGGCAGCCGAAGATAAGCCTGAGTATCTTTGATTCCCTCTCCGGTGTGAACCCGGCTACTATCACCCTGGAAACCCGGGGAAGCTGTTATAACCTGAACAGTCCCGCCATATCCTGGCAATCAGACACCCTTTTCTTCGATCCCGATTTGGCTGACCTCTTCTTCCCTGAACTGGATACAATAATAGTCACCGTCCAGGCCGGGGATTCGCCCGACTACTGTGCCCCAAATACAATTACGAGAGGGCCTTATTCATGGTGGTTTACTATCCTTGATGACGACCTGGAGGCTCCCATTCTCCTGGGCTACCACCCCCATTATTGGCCCTGCGATTCAGCTTTTTACCTCTACATCGCCTGCTACGACCCCTCCGGGATTTTCACTCCACACTCCTCTGAAAACTATCAGATACCCTATATCATTTGGGATAAAGACCATGAATTTTCTTACGATTATCATAAACTGGATATGCAGCTGGAAGGAATTTCAGGTGACACTACATGGCTCAGGACCATAGCGCCTGTACCGCCTCAGGAAGCTCGCCTGGAATTGGTTTTTAAATGCTTTGTCTGGGATGATGATCATGATTTTTGCTTGGAGGACCGCAGCTGTTTTGAAAGCAATATAATGAACGTCTGGATCCTGCCCCGGCCAGTTGCTGAAATTATCGAACCTCTTCCTTTCACCTCTACAAGTTGCGTGGACCAAAGCATTATCATCAGTATCCATCAGAACTTTGATATTCAGAGTGAGTCCATTATCCTGGAGGTTACGGACTCGGGTTACACTATTGATGATCAGGAACTGACGTGGGTAGATAATATTTTGACCTGGCGGATGAGGTCAGGTGGTTTTTGGGAGGAAGGCTGGGTTAATCCCAGGTTGATTCAGGCTATAGATATATATGGCGCACCAATTTATACCCCACTGGAATGGTCTTTTTATGTGGACCTGACTGCACCGGAACTAATACACTTGTTCCCCGCTGATGAAGCCATGATAGACAAACAGAATTTCACAATTGAAGGGCTTTTCCGGGATTATCCCAGCGGAATCGATGCCAGTACTTTTGAGCTGAATATCCGGCATCGGGGTCGGGAATCAGTCCTGGATACATCCAGTCCGGCAATCTTTTGGATAGAACCCGACAGCCTGACCAGTGGCTTTAGATTCGACCCGGAAGCAATTGGATTATCCTATGCAGCAGGCGATTCCTTTTATATCTATCTGAGAGTAGGGGATAAGATCGATTATTGTAGCTCCAATATAGGTTTCTGGAGCATCTTTTTCTGGATCGAACCGGAGGTGCAGTGTGCTGAAAGCACCGATCCGTTTACCCCTAACGACGATGGTATAAATGACCGGGTGGTGTTTACTTACCCCCATCTCTACCGGCAAAAAGCCACGATGAGGATCTATAATATGGACAGCCGTGAAATCTATTCCCGCGAAGTGGAACCGGGCGATCCCAAATCCATGTACTGGGAAGGTTACGATCAGGGGGGACACAAAGCCCCCATGGGCCTCTATATGTATGTTGTGGAATCCCGCGGAGAGATACTATGCAGGGGTACCATCACCCTGGTAAGATAGAATGATAATCATTGAATTCGCCAACCATGTATCCCAATAATAACCTGAAATCCCTCGTTTTTAAATACCTCATTCATACCTTCGGACATTATATCGACAATACCCATTGAGTATAAACCCTTAATGGAAAGGGATAAGCCTCCGGTGGTTTTCATCATCACGCCGACCCCAAAGAGCAGGGCAAAATCCCATTTCTTGAGCGAGTCGTCAAAACTGTTGGTGATCCCGTAGCCCTCATGCGTAACCGTTGATTTGAACAAATAGTTAATTTGAAAAGCGCCATAAATAGACGGTTTTACAGGAATATCAAAGAATTTCTCGGTGATCCCAAGCTGAAATGACCCGTAATACAGCTTAAAGGTCAAACGTTCCGTCCAGTTAGGAGCTATATGCAGGAGATTGTTGCTGCCTTTTTCGATGAAACCTGGCCCGATCTCAAGTTCCAGATTTTGGAAAAGTTCCATTCGCAGATTTAAATAAGTGCTGCCTGTGATACGGTATTTATATTCATTGTATGCGGGAGGGGAGGGTTCGAGCTTAAATCTACAATAATTGAGCCCCGTATCCACTCCTAAACCATATTCAAATCCCATGCATTGGTCAAGAACTCCGAGCAGGGTTAAAAATAAAAGGGAACATGTAAGGATGACTTTGCTCATTGCTGTTCTTTTTGATTTATGTAGTTTAAAAAAAATCAATATCCCTGAAAGTCAAGCTTATTATCCCGTTTAAGCAGTTGAAATTAACTATAATGCCTGAAATATCGAAAAAAAGGATATTAGAATATAAACTTAAGAATAGAATTTGCATTTTTTTGCAACTAATTCGTACATGAATCTAAAAATATAACATAAGACTTGACGAGGTGATAAAAAGGTTTAAATTTAGGGTGAATTTTTTAAGCGGGTGTAACTCAGCTGGTAGAGTATTAGCTTCCCAAGCTAGTTGTCGCGGGTTCGAATCCCGTCACCCGCTTATATTATTTTTATGTTTTATAATTTTAGCATTAAATCTTATTTTTTTCAAGAATTTTTGATTCTCATATTTTATTATCAATCAATCAATTTGTCAAATCATTTAAAAAATTATTTAAATTGTTCTTGACATTCTACAGGTAAGGTTTTATTATAGAACCATACCTTAACAAATCTATTAAGAGATTTGTTCAATTGATTGATTAATAAGCATTTGCGAAAACGAACCCTGGGACCAGTATGAATGATCTTCCTTTAGTGGCCATAATTGGCCGCCCGAACGTAGGTAAATCCACTTTATTTAATCGTTTGAGTCGTACCCGGAAAGCTATTGTGGATAAGATACCGGGGGTTACTCGCGACCGGAATTATGCGAAAGTGGATTGGAATGGTCAGGAATTTATACTTGTGGATACCGGTGGGCTGCTTCCAGAACCCGAGGACGGCCTGGAGAAAGTGATTGCCCGTCAAGCAGAATTAGCAGTAAGGGAAGCGGACCTGATCATTTTTCTTACAGAACGGGACTTCAATCCACTCGATCAGGATATCGCCAATTTTTTACGGAAGAGCAAGAAAAAGGTAATTCTGGCGGTTAATAAGATTGATTCCCAAAAATTTGATCCGGATATATGGGAATTTTCTTCTCTGGGGCTTGGAGACCCTCTCCCTGTTTCTGCTCTTAATGGACGCAACACGGGTAATTTCCTGGATGCGCTTATTCAAAAGATACCGGTTAGCCCTACACGCAGAGCAGAAGAAGAGTTGCTTAAAATTGCCGTTTTGGGCAGACCGAATGTCGGTAAATCATCCTATTTGAACAAACTTATGGGCGAGGAAAAGCTAATTGTGAATGATAAACCTGGAACAACCCGGGATGCTGTAGATACACTATTTACCATGAATGGTCAAAAATACCTTTTAACAGATACTGCAGGATTGAACAAAAAGCAATATGATCTTGAATATTATGGGTCTTTACGGACTATTAATGCTTTGAAAAGAAGCGACATAGCCATACTTATCGTGGATATCACTGAGGGATTTGTGGAGCAGGATAAGCGAATTGCGGCGATGGCAATTAATTTTTACAAAGGACTGATAATTGCTCTTAACAAATGGGACCTGGTAGAAAACAATGGATTTACTTTGAAAGATTACACTAAAGCTCTGTACAGGGAAGCCCCGTTCCTTTCGTTTGCACCGGTAATGACTATTTCCGCCTTAACCGGTAAAGGTGTTTTGAAGGTACTTGAGTTGGCCGGCGAGGTCTTCAAAGAACGAAGCAAGCGCTATTCAACCAGCGAGATCAATCAATTTATAGAGGAATTGATCCGTATTCACCCACCGGCAGGAGGCAGGCATCGCCCTCAATTTCTATATGTAACACAACAGAGTTCTAATCCACCGACTTTTATTTTTTTCGTTAAAGGAACAAAGTTGCTACAAGCAAATTATAAAAGGTATATAAGAAATAAGTTACGAGAACGATACGGATTTGTGGGAACGCCCCTTAAGATAGTATTTAGGGAAAACAAGTAATCAATTTACATACAATTATGAAGAGGAGTATTATGGTAGAGCGCGGGAAAAAACTTTATTACTCCATCACTGAGGTGAGTGAGATCACCGATCTGAAGGCTCACATTCTGAGGTACTGGGAATCAGAATTTCCCATTTTGCACCCCAAGAAAAACCGGGCCGGGAATCGTATTTACCGGGAGAAGGATATCGATGCGGTGCTTCTCATTAAGAGCCTGCTTTATGATGAGAAATTCACCATTGACGGAGCTCGGCGCAAGATCAAACAGGCCAAGCAGCAGAACCGCCCCTTGAGTTCGTTACTGAAAAAGGGAGCAGTTAAAGAAAAGAGCAAGGAAAAAGAAGGAGACAAAGAGGAGAATTACAGGAGAGTTTTAGAGGAAGTAAGAGATGGTTTAAAAGAGCTTTTAGTGATATTTGAAAAGAAATAGCGTATATTGAGGAAAAGAAGTACTTAAATATTCTTATAAATAAAAAAGAAATGACTTGCTTAATTTGTTATGGGTTTTATATTGACCGCAAGTTTTGATTTGAAAATTTAGTTTTTTTAGAAGAATCGGGGT
>JAFGGQ010000019.1 GCA_016930435.1 bacterium | reverse complement strand
TATTGCGTATAGGAAATACTAATTTTACTAAAAGCATATTAAATTGGAGGAAGCTATGGTATTTTGGGCATTTGTTTTGTTCGTTTTTGGTATAGCGCTCTTGATAGATTCCTATAATCCTCTGTTCGAGGGTTTTTTAAGGCCGGTAAGTTCAATATTGATTATGCTTATTTCTATAGGCATTCTTTACAGAGCTGCCCGTTTGTCCAGGGATAAAAATCGAAGAGAAGATTAATTCATCATTCTTCTATAATAGTATCATTAAATCATCCTTAGCAATTTACGAAATGATTTTTGTTACTTTGCCCTCTGCTTTTCCCTTTGCAAAATGAAGAATGATTTGATCATCAATGTTTAGATCATCGGAGTTCCTGATGATTACTCCTGTTTCTGCATTGTAACAAATGCTGTAACCCCTTTTTAATATCCCCTCTGGTGAGAGGCTTAGCATTTTCTCGCGAAGTATTGAGAACTGGCTCTTTTTATTATCGGTGAATATTTGAGTTTCCTTTATTATTTTTGTAACCAGCTCATCCAGGACTTGGGCTTTTCTAACCAGAAGTTCCCGGGGTCTCCTGAAACCGTAACTTTTAGTGATCGATTGGAATCTTTCCTGGTATTTTTTGAGTTCATGGTTTAGAACTCTGTAAACCAGTTGCCAGAGTTTGTGTATATTTTGCATAAGTTCTTGGTGGTCGGGTACGGCAATTTCAGCAGCAGCTGAAGGAGTGGGTGCTCTCCGGTCGGCTACGAAGTCGGAAATGCTGAAGTCCACCTCATGGCCTACGGCTGAGATGACCGGTATTCTGGATTGGAATATAGCACGGGCCAACAGTTCATCATTAAAGCACCAGAGGTCCTCTTCGGAGCCACCGCCCCGGCCTATTATGATAAGGTCAACGGTACCCGGAAAGAGATTGAATTCATCCAGTGCGGCTATAAGGTCAGCGGGTGCATTATCGCCCTGAACGGCGCTGGGCCTGAGGATGATCTTTATATATGGCGCTCGCCTTCGCAATACATTAATAATATCCCGGATCGCTGCGCCCGTGGAAGCGGTAATAACCCCGATTGTACGCGGGTAGATGGGCAAGGGCTTCTTATAAGCCGGGTCAAATAAACCCTCATTCTCCAGTTTAACCTTGAGTTGACGGAATGCAATTGCCCGGGAGCCCACTCCCAGCGGCAAAATTCGATCCGCAATGCAATTATAATTGCCCGATTTCTCGTAGATGGAAAGGAAGCCAAAGATCTCGACCTCCATGCCTTCCTCCAGGCTCCAGCCCAATCGGCCGGCTTTGCTTCGCCACATAATACAGTTGATCTGTGAATCCTTGTCACGAAGCACAAAGTATAGATGTCCGGAAGAATGCTTCTTGAAATTGCGAACTTCACCCTTTACCCAGAAACCGGAGGGGAAAATACTCTCGATCTGACCCCGAATAAGAGAGCTTAACTGCGAAACGGTAAGTATTTCTTTTTCGCCGGTATGAGCCATTCTAACCGATCAACTCCAGCATTTCTTTAATAGCTCTCTCCAAACCTACAAAGACAGAACGGGCAATAATGCTGTGTCCAATACTTAACTCTTCGATGGGGCTTATCTTTGCAATGTTTGCGACATTATGATAGTTTAGACCATGGCCGGCATTAACCCCTAATTTCAATTTGTAACCAAGATGTGCCATTCGCTCAATTTGCCTGAGCTGTTTGATTTCCTCTTCAATATCCTTGGCTTCAGCATAAGCTCCGGTATGCAGTTCAACAAAGTCAGCTTTTAATCTGTCCGCATTCTTAACCATCTCTTCATCCGGATTGATGAAGAGACAAACAACACAACCCACTTCTTTTTGCAGTCTATTGATGTAATTCTCAAGATATTGAGGTTCCTCAAGCAGATTAAGGCCACCCTCGGTGGTCAATTCCTGCTGGCGCTCTGGAACCAGTGTAACCATATCGGGCACCATTTGCTTAGCTACGGCGAACATTTCTTCGGTCGGTGCCATTTCAAGTGTCAGATGCGATTTAACAATGTGGCTGATCAAATAAACATCGCGTTCCTGGATATGACGCCGATCCTGGCGAAGGTGTACGGTTATTCCATTTGCACCAGCCAGATCAGCAATGACCGCAGCATGGATAGGGTCCGGATAGTTGCCCCCACGAACCTGCCGTAAAGTAGCTACATGATCAACATTTACACTTAATCTGGCCATATATTCTCCCGTTTACTTGTTTTAAGTTTATAGAAGTCTATTTTAATAACATTATCTTAAGCATATCATTGTAATTTGGAGTGGAAATCCCCACAAGATAAAGCCCGGAAGACACCTCATTTCCACTTTCATCGGTTCCCTCCCAGACGGTTGCCTTCGGTCCCGGAGAGAGTTTTTTGTCCACCAGCCGCTTAACCAGGTTCCCAAGGAGATCATAAACGGTTAACTCAACATGGACTGAACCATCTTTCCCGGTTCCATCCACCTCATATAGTATCCGGGTATAGGAATTAAAGGGATTGGGATAGGAAAAGAGGCGGTAGTCCCTAGGAAGGGTTAAGGGTTTGCCGTCTATTCCCGGATAATAACCGAACCACTCCAGCATATTGAAGACCAGGATTTTCAGAGAATCTCCATAGCTGTTTCCTATACCCTCCAATCCGAACCCGCAGTTAATTACTTTATAGTTATATGTGGGATCCTGGTATTTGATGGCGGCGAAACGGGATGGATTGGCATCGGAATTATAGCGGAGGATCCCGGTAGCTCCGCTTTGGGGAGAAATACCTGAGAGTGAGATCTGATTTCCGGAACCTCCCAGAGTGGAAAGTTCCAATCCTTCGCTTATGGGTTCGCCCGAAACGCCCACTATGCTGAATCCCCAGCCGGATGGCAAATTATCATCGGTGTGAATACTCTTAAGGTAATTCTGGAAGAAGCTGGATCCTCCAATTTCGTCACCGATGTATTGGCCAGTGATCAAGAGATTACCACCAGCTACAAGAAAATCGCTTAGATTTGCTTGTTCAGAAGCCGGTACCGTATTTACGACCGCGTTTCCGGTGAAATAAATGATCGTTTCATAGAGGTTCATTTCCGAGGATGCGATAGCTCCATGATCATCCCGGTCCCAATAGTCATAGATCATTCTTCCCTCATCTAAAACCGGGAAATAGTAGGCCTCAAAATAGTCGCCGCCATCCTGGTCATAAACCAGTATTTCAGGCCGGCCGATCATGAAGGTTACCTGGTTGGAGAAACTGAAGCCTTCCTCGGTACTTACCGTGTAGTTAATCGTTGTGTAATGAGCGATAGCATCGCTATACATCAGGAATCTAACCGGTTCTGAAGCATTTGATCCGGTTTCACCAGGGGGGATATCAGGAATGTATGCGAAGTTATTGGTAATCCCGATCAGGGGATCTTCGGAAGTGATTGAAATGGACACTCCGGTTGCACTTTGCCAGCCGGGCAAGTTGGAAAAGGAAAATACTATCTCTCCTTCCTCGCCGGGATCCACCCTGCCGTTATTATCACCATAATTGGAATCGGAGACAGTGTAGCGGATAAAGTTAAGCCAGGGATAACGGATAGGTCCGATAGCTTCCAGTACATTGATCCTTCCGGACCCCAGTTTACCTCTATAGCTGGGATTAAGATCATCGATATTATCAGCTGTAGAGATCAACCGGTCACGTACCCATTCGTTTGATGAATCGGGGAAGGCGGAGATGATCAGTGCGGCAACGCCTGCAGCAACGGGACTGGCCATCGATGTGCCATCCCAATTTATAAAGGTATTAAAAGGTATAGTGCTCCATATATTTTCCCCGGGAGCGGAAATCTCGATCCATTCCCCATAGTTTGAGAAAGAAGCTTTATGGTCATAGCGGTCAGTACCGGCTACAGAAATTACATCGTGGTAATTTGCGGGGTAGAAAATATCTTCGACGTTGTCGTTACCGGCTCCTCCCACCAGAATGATACCAAATTCCCAAGCCAGCTCCACCCAATCGCGCATCTCGGTATCGATGCCGCCACTTCCCCAACTGAAATTCAGGACATCGATCCCCTTGGAGATGGCATACTCCATGGCTAAATAAGATGCCTCTGATTGATTGTAACCCCAGGGCATTCCATCAATATCATAGGAATAATAACCGCACCTCAGACACATCAGCTTTCCATTCCAGTTAACACCGGCTATCCCATAGGCGTTATCGGTTGCGGCGATCATTGCCCCGCTAACATGTGTACCATGACCATCAAGGACAAAATCGGAGGGATCGTTATCGATATCCTCACAGTCTTCGGCAAGTGAATCATCCGCATAACAGTCTTCAAGGTCATGGATAAAATCAAAGCCAATGAAATCATCAACGTATCCATTCAAATCGTCATCGATACCATTCACATCACCGGGATCGAAAACCCATTCACCATCAATATTTTCTATAGTGTGGCCGTCCATATCGGCATCTTCTCCGTGGTTCCAGCTTCCGAATCCGCCTGATATGTTCTGCCACAACACAGGGGCCAGGTCATCATGCTTCCAATCCACACCGGAATCCAGTCCTGCCATTACAATTTCTTCACTGCCCGTAGTCAGGTTCCATGCCTGATCAGCCTTGATCTTCCGAAGATGCCATTGGTCTCCGTAAATAGGATCATTGGGGGTTCTAAAATGGGGCGTCAGCCAATCAGGATGAGCATCGCGAACTGCAGAAACATTAGCATATTCATGTGAGACCGCTTCCATATCCAGATTCCGATCATCAAACAGAAAGACGAAGGTGTTTCGAAACCTGCTGAATTTAGGATTGTCAACATTTTGGGGGGTCAGTATGCGCCTAAAACCGGTCACCCTGTACTCGAGATTCAGGTAGTCGATGTTCGCTATACCGGTTGTTACTATCCCCCTGCTGTTTAAATCCGGATCGATCTTGTATTCCAGGTTGATTGTTATTATCATTTTTCCCATTGTGTAATTGGAGAAAGCTCCAAAGAGGGGTCCACAAAGCATAAGGGATGTTAGCAGCAGGGGAACTATTTTTCTAAACACTTATCCTCCTTATTGGCACTTACTTATAGACTTCTGCTATTATATAATTTTAGCTATGCATTCGGCTTTTCGAACTAAATTAAACTTATAGTATAATTATAAAAATTATATTTACAAGTTTAAAAATAGAAAAGTTATTCTTCAGATTTTAATATTCTAATGACCTCGCCGGGATCTTCAGCTTCAAGTAGGCAATCCCTGATATGCTCGAACTGTAAAAGCTCGGTTAATTTCCGGAGGACTTTCAGGTATTCCCTGTCATCATACGGAGGGGCAACAAGCGGAAAGAAGAGATGCACAGGAAGGTTATCAATAGCATCGTACAGGATTCCATTATTAGACCTGCCAAAACCTATAACAAAATCTTTGACCTGCATGGTCCGTATATGGGGTATAGCAATACTTAAACCAATGCCGGTAGATGCCTTCTTTTCCCTGAATAGAAGATCCTTGACCAATTTAGATGGATTCTGAACCCGGTCGGTTCTTTCAAGTATCCGGGTCAGGGCAGTTAGCACTATTTCCTTGATCTCCATGGGTTTTCGCTGGTCAAGTTCCTTATCGTCATAATCATTCGGATAATTTTTTTCATAAATATCCCGTATAAGGGGATCCAGATCCATCTCAATTAATTCGGGGCTTAGCAATCGGTATATCTGCATGGCTTTTATTCCTGCTGCCCGGTTAAGTTCAGTTGAGAGAGCAGAACGAATTCAACACCCCAACTTTCCAGAATATTCTTGCTTTTGCGAAGTGCTTCATAATTCTTCTGGCTAAAGTCCCCTTCCCATATTATAGGCTCTGAAATATTACGTGCTTCCAGTGCGCTGGACAAGAGGATGCTTTCAATGGTTTCTATCTCCAGGTCATTTAGATCGAGATATACCTGAGTATGCAATATTGGTTGTCCCATATCCCGGGCTAATTCATCCAATATATCGCTTTTCAATGGAAAAGATTCCCAGAATACAAAATCTTCACGTTTTAAAAAATCCAATATTACGCTGGTAGGATGTTGATGCTTAAGTACCCTGGAATCCCTGAAGTTCGTAATTACTTTTAATTCCGGAATAGTCTTAACTAATTCTTGCAGCCGGCTACAAATCTCTACTTCGGGTAAATTGACGAAAATAGCATTATTCCCAAGATTACGGGAAGGATAGTCCTCACATTCCATGGGTATGGCCAGTGCTATTTCAGAACCCATATCCAAAATTTGACTTGCAAGCTTATTGGAGTCGGGGTGATCCGGAAGAAAGGAAAAATTAACCGGGAATCCAATATTTAAGTATGAAGAAAGGAGATCTTCCTGATAAACAGGGTTGTTAATAACCAGGGCTATCTTTACCTTAAGGGGCTCAAGGCTGCGGTCTTTGGTGATCTTAAGAATATGAGTAACAAAACCAGAGAAGCCTGCTTCAAGCTGAAGTTCCTTACCCCAATCATCGGCACTGGCATCGGAAATCTCCGCTCCGATAAAATGCAGAACCTGATGCAATTGGTAATTGACCAGAGCAAGGGGATATACCGCAGGCAATTTTACCGAACATTCCTTTAGCTTAACATCAATCAATCCCTCTGCCGAACCCCTGTCCTTGATCTGTAATTTATCAGGGGGGATCCCCAATGCCCTCCATACATAAAGCAATGCTTCATCGATCTTCTGCTCCGCCCTTTGGCTATCATTTGCGGTAATGGGCTCTATCCGAAAATTGACCAGTGGTGTCCGTTCGGAAAGAACAGCTTCTTTTTCCTTGAATCCTTTTCGGGGAACCATTAGCAACACAAATACAATGGCAAGAACCAGGATAATTAGGTAAGTCAATAGTTTTTTGGCCCATGAGCGTGGTTTGCGCTCTGTACGTCGGGTTTGCTTATATCTGGTCATCGTTAAATTATCTGAGACTCATCCTTCCACAGGATGATCGTGTAATATGGTTTACTGTTTTGAACAATTTTATGGAATTCAAAACAGGCATATCCTTGCGCGCTTTGCACGATATAAAAATCAAAATCCTCTACCCTCAGGGAAAACCATACCCTTCTGAGCTCGATGGTGTCAGAGTCTTCAAACCGTTGACTGCTTTCAATGATATTCCAAACGTCTAAATTAATTGACTCATAAGTGGAAAAAAGAAAGCGGGTGCGGGTTCGTTCGCCGGGTTTCCCCTCAACATCATAAAGGGTGTAGCTATCATAACGGCTCAGGCTGTCATTCCAGTATCTAAAAATAAAGGCTTCATTCAAGCAGGAGAAATAAAGGGAGGAGTCCCGCGATGTATAAGCGGTTCTGAAATTCTCAAGGACATTTTCCGGGGAAGTAGGTTCCAGCCTGCTTTCCCAGGGATGGGGAGGCGCTTCAATAGGAGGTGCGAATGGATTTAAGCAGCCATTCATTGAATAGACCAATAAGAATGCAAACGCTGTTTTTATTATGAGCTTTGACATGTACTAAAAATTCTCCGGGAATCTCCAGGTTAATCCTTTTTCTGTTTCAACCATAAAATAATAGGAATGAAGGAATAGGGCAATATTTTTACAAATTTCTTCTAATTTTTCCGGGTTATCCAATGGAATATCTGTTAGCCCGGAAGGGAGGATGATTATTTTGCATGATTTCCGGCTGCATTGCTTTATAACAGTATCGAAAGAGGGAAGTCCCATAATGGATTTTGGCATCAGCAGAACGGTACTTTTTATTGGAACAGTATTTACTGCAGAAGGGTCAAGGCTAACGATGATCCCACGGAAATACAGTTTGAGAGCATTATGCAGGCAATCGTCGAGAATTCCGGTTGAACCCACCAGATAAATCTGATCTTCCTCGAGAATGTTTACCACTTCTTGCCCATCCTCCGGAGTTTGGGGAGTCCGGGAAATCAGGATTAATCCGCTTACGCCCTGTATAAAGAACCACAGCCCTACTATAATTGCCACCCCCCTGGCGATATTCCGAAGCATTTTGAGCCTTGATGCGAATCCGGCGAATCCCAGGGGGATAATATATAGAATTGTTCCGCAGAAGAATCCCAGGAAAAGTAGGATACCGGAGGCTACTCCGCCGAGTTCCATGGCACGGGAGAAAGCGAGGATAAAGGGAGGACAGAGATTGATCCCGGTGAAAAAACCCAGTAAAATAGAACTGTTGGTGAATTTCAGCCATTTTCTTGTATTGCAGTTCTCTTCTTTATTTCCGCGAAAAGCGGATGCCACCAGGAAAATGCCCATAATGATATAAATAGAGTGGATAAGCATGTTACGGAATGTATAGGGCATAATCCTTCCCAAATACCCAGCAAGTGCCCCGAAGATAACATACCCTATAAAACGGCCTAAAGATAGTTTTAAAACCAATATAAAACTACCCAGCAGTTTTTGACGTGCAGAGATGATATAGGGAAGATATATCAAACCGCAGGT
>JAFGGQ010000018.1 GCA_016930435.1 bacterium | reverse complement strand
TTGTATCTCAAATTTTTCACAATGAAATTTTAAATATTAATTGAAATATTGACAGAATATAAAATTACTCTATTTTTGTATCCGGAAAAACAATGACCCGATTAGGGTAATATAGTCACCAATAATAAGGAGGAAGCTGTTATGACAATCAGGGCTTACATTATACTATCCTTGCTGATTATACTAAGTTTTATGGGATTTTCTTTGGGAACTTCACTTCAGGCACAGAGCTTGCTTGATGCCGACCTCTACTTTCCCCTTGCGGTAGGGAATAGCTGGACCTACCAGGACTCAGCTACATGGTGGATGGATACTACCCAGAACCAGATAGTAGGCACGGTTTATATGGATGGATATCTGACCTATCTGATGGTCGATATTTCGGAGGATGAATATAGCGACACCAGCTATGTTCAGTCACGCGATGATGGTATATATATTCTTTTTAGTTTTGGGGATGAGGATAGCGCTGTTTCCCCACCTGGAGGAGGAAGAAAGGATGATGATTATATGTTCTTCAGGATGCTCCCGAATCCGTTTGAGATCGGCCAGATTTGGACAGTCATGGAAATGGAGAGTATCTGGACAGAAGGTACGATGGTTTTTCATCAATATATGCTTTTAATGGGAGAGGCAATGGGTTTGGAAACGGTTACCGTACCTGCCGGGACCTTCCACAATTGCCTCCGTATCGAAATTTTCGGAGAATTCTCCTTTTTCGTAACAATGGATTCCGATACCCTCTATAACGAGTCCGATTCTATCATTCGTTACCCGGATTGGCTGGCTCCGGGGATCGGCCTGGTTAAGGGCATTGAGGAAGCCGATGCAGATGACGAGATGATCTCCACACTTTTGGAATATGATCTTACCGGGATCGATGAAGAGAATCCCCGGCCATTAAACTACGCAATCTCAGTATATCCCAATCCCTTTAATTCCGGCTGTATCATCATAGCTCCTCCTCAATCAATACTGAGAATCGTTGACCTGCAGGGTAAACTAATTGAAGCAGAATCTCAAATACAGGGCCAGGGTCAATACCATTGGAATCCCCCCCGTTCGCTGCCCAGCGGGGTTTACTTTGCACAGGTTAAATTCCAGCAGAAAGAATATTCGAAGAAACTGATTTATTTAAAATAAGCCTCCCTTAGTTTATTTACTAAATCTGAATGTTGTAAAGAATAATCACAATATTTTTATTGACAGAAATTTTTTTATTGATATATTTAATATAGCTATATATAAGTTGATAACATAATTATCTGTACTATTACTTTAAGATAGTAACTTATATTATTGGATAGTAATAAAATAGGGAATAATAAGGGATGGTAGAATGTTTAACAGAAACGTAATAATATGTTTTATCCTTCTGGCCCTTCAGATGGGTTACCCGGGCGCTCAGGATAATGTAGCAATAACCATTTATAACCAGAATCTTGGTCTGGTTAAAGAGATTCGTGAAATTGAGTTTAAAAAGGGTGCCCAGAAACTTGTATTTACCGAAATCCCTTCGCGAATAGAACCACGGTCCGTCCACTTTCGATCGTTGGATAACAAGGATATGATTATCCTGGAGCAAAACTATGAGTATGATCTGGTGGGTACGAGTAAATTGCTGGAGAAGTATATTGACCATGAGATCAGTCTGAATACCAATAAGGACAAGCACTTCGATGGGAGGTTATTATCTGCGGATAATAACAGCATTCTGTTAGCGTCTCCCGGGGGAAATTTGTTTTCCATTAACAGGGAGGAGATCCTTAACCTGGAATTCCCCTCTTTGCCTGAAGGGTTGATAACCAAGCCTACCCTGGTCTGGGAGTTGCAGTCTTCCAGCGGGGGTAAAGGGAAGGTTGAGGTCAGCTATCTTACAGAGGGTATAAACTGGAGCGCTGATTATGTGGGTGTTGTTGACCGGGATGATCGGGGTTTAGGATTAGAGGCCTGGGTTACCATTACCAATAACTCCGGGGGAAGCTATCATGATGCTACTTTGAAGCTGGTTGCGGGTGACATCAACCGGGTCGTTGAAAGGAGGTTAGACCGTGGAATGGACTATTCTGCCGCGCAGGAGAAAACCGCCATGCCGGATATGTTTCAGGAGGAAACCTTCTTCGAATATCACCTGTACACCCTTAGCCGACCCTCTGATATTAAGGAAAATGAGATCAAACAGATCTCCCTTTTTGCCCCTGCCGATGTTAAAGTCCAAAAGTTGTTCATATATGAACCAAACCTGAATGCTGAAAAAGTGATGAGCAAATTGGAGTTTAAAAATAGTACCGAAGAGGGGCTGGGTATGCCTCTGCCGGAAGGCGTGGTGAGGGTTTATAAAGAAGACAGGGAAGGCGCCCTTCAGTTTGTCGGTGAGGATCGGATCAAGCATACGCCCCGGGACGAAAAAGTCCGGCTCTTTCTTGGTTATGCTTTTGACCTGACTGCAGAAAGGGTACGCAAGAATTACAATCGCCTCTCCAATGATAAGACCGAATCAACCTACCAGATCAAGCTTCGAAACCATAAAGATGAACAAGTTGAAGTATTGATCGTAGAGAATTTTTATGGTGATTGGTTTATTCGGGAAAGTACACATCAATGGGATAAGAAGGAGGCCTTCAAGGCGGAGACAGTAGTCACTATTCCTCCTAAGGGGGAGACCATTATTGAATACACCATATTGAATCAGAATTAGGAATTATGAGAGCAATAATTGCCACAACTGAATGTGTGCCCTTTACCGATAGCTCCCCTATGGCTGAGCTTGCAGGGGCTATGGTAAGACTTCTCCCTCAGTTCGATATTGAGGTGAAGGTATTTATGCCCCTTTATGGCACTATCGACAATAAAAAATATGGGATTGAGAAAATAGAGAGAATCCCTCCTTTACGAGTGCCTATGTTAGGTGGAACGAAAATTGGGGAACTGTTCTTAACCCGCTATCCGGGAACCGAAAGTGAAGTCTGTTTCATCAAGGGTCCCCAGTATTTTGACCGCAACGGACTGGATACCGATCCTCTGACCGGGATTAAATTTTCCGATAATGGAGATCGCTATGCATTCCTCGGAAAAGCGGTTCTGATCAGCCTTTTTAATGTTAATTTCCAGCCTCATTTAATCCATTGCCTGGACTACTATACAGGGTTGATACCCGCATATTTAAGATTAACCTATCATGAGGATTCTTTCTACAATAATATAGCATGTTTATTCACATTCCATTCCTTAGTCGAGCAAGGTGAATTTTCCCCCAGGTTATTGGATACTATGGGAATGGGTAAGGACCAGTTTTTCCCGGGGGGATCCTTTGAACGAGATGGTAAGATAAATTTTACTAAAATTGGTATTGAGTATTCGGACATCGTTTCTAACCTTAGTCAAACCTATGCCCTTGAAGTTATGGAAGACCCAACCTACAGCCAGGGATTGGAGAACAGCTTAAAAATGGTCTCCAACAGGTTTTTCGGGATTCCAAGTGGGATAGATGAACTAAAGTGGGATCCTCAGACCGATTCTGCATTGCCCTTTAATTACTCCGCTCAAGATCCCTTTGGAAAGAAACTGTGTAAGGGGGAATTGCTGGAGAAGATAGGTTTTAGCCGTGATGAAGCGCTGGTTCCCATAATTTGTTACTGTGGTGAGATGGTAACCTATCAGGGTGCAGAGCTCTTCCTGGAAATAATCCCCAAGCTGTTAAAGAAGGACCTGAAAATCCTTATTATTGAGGAGAAGAGCGCTCTTTCAAACCCTGAAATAGAGGCTTTCTATGCAATATTAGCCCGGAAGTATCCCCAGAAGACCGTTTTTCTTAAGGAGCCTGAAGAACCGCTTTTACACCTTGCCCTGGCCGGATCGGATATAGCAGTCTTTCCATGGTTATTTGCTCCCAGCGGGATCCAGCAGCTTTATTGCATTCGGTACGGGACAGTTCCCATTGCCCGAAAGACCGGTAGCCTGGCAGATGCCATCATTGATTATAATGAAGACCCCCAGAATGGATTTGGTTTCACCTTCCCCAAATTCTCCGCCCTGGATTTATTTGACAGCATTGAAATAGCCTTGAAAACTTACTATCAACCCCAGGTATGGGATACGCTTGTCAAAAGAGGAATGGCACAGGATTTCTCCTGG
>JAFGGQ010000144.1 GCA_016930435.1 bacterium | reverse complement strand
GCTATACAAAGAAGCTATTGGCAGAATAAGATGGGGTTTTAAAAAATGAACCAGGATTCGGAAATGGCCTTTACTATGGTATTAAATAATGAAATATTTATCTTAAAAAATAATTTAAAAACAATAATATTATCTTGACATAATATCTATGGTATTTATATTTCTAAATAATTTTTAACAGCGAATTTATAAAGAAATTAATTAATTTTAAAAGGAGGAAAGGATGTCTCATAAGGCCTTGCTGTCAGTGGCTATGCTTTTTGTGGTGGTATTGATGGTTGTCCCCTGCATTAACGCCCAGACAGTTGATACGCTTTTGATTGAAGATTTCGAAGGAGCTTTTTTACCGGCAGGATGGGATACTATGGCTGGCGGTAGCAACCCGACGTTAGGGGAGGAAGACTGGTACCAGTCCGGAGCACCCATTGCCCCCGCTGAATTCGGTTTGGCAGCAGCCATCCGTTACGTCGGCTCTAGCGTGATTCACAACGACTGGTTGATGTCCCCGGTGATGTATCCCGGCGTCTATGACTCCGTGCATTTTTCCTTCCGGCATCGCTGGCGAACCTGGAGCTCGGGCACCGGAAGTATGTACATCGTCTTTGACCAAAACCCAAACGCCTTGACTGTAGCTGGCGACACCCTTGACTGGGAAAACCAGATCTGGGAGTATTCTGCTATCGGAGCATCCATCGATTCTACCGAAGACATGTGGTTCGATATTTCCGCATGGGTTGCCGCCTCAGATTCATTCCGAATCGGATGGGTTTATAAAAGAGATAATGATTACTACTGGGCTGTTGATAGCGTTGAGATCATGGGCTTTGCACCTCCCGGCGATTTCGATCCCCCAATTATCACTCATACCCCTCTGGGTAATCAGGCCCCTGGATTGCTCCAGTACCAGATAGATGCTAATATTACTGATAATGTTGCTTTAGAACCCGATAGCTCATTCCTCTACTACAGTACAGGCGGAGGTTTTACCCGGATACTTATGAACTTCCTTGGCGGAGCAGCATTCCAAAACTTTATCCCCGGTCAATCCGACTGGACCATCATCCGCTACTTCATTACCGCCTGCGACACCTCCGGAAATTGCGCAACTACCGATACTTTCCAGTTCTCCGTGATCGGTGAATATTTTGCCTATGACGATGTTGACCTTTACCCCGAAGCCCCGGTGTACAACTGGATCGAACTGCAAGGCGTCGTAGCTCCCAGTACACTGGGAGACGAGGACGATAACTGGGCGGGTTGGATCATGCCATTTACCTTCCGGTTCTATGGCACTGACTACGACACCATTTTCGTCTCTACTAACGGCCGGATCACTTTTACCCGGCCAAGTACTGTATCTGATTTTACTAACGATCCAATGCCCGATGCAGACAATCTGGACTGTATTGTTGCGCCTTTCTGGGATGATCTTAACCCCGGCTATGGCGGGGATATTTACGTTGGTTATGATGCCGTAAATCACTACCTCATCGTGGAATGGAAAGAATGTCATCACTACTATAGCGGTGATCCGGAAACCTTTGAGGCAATTATCTACGATCCGGACTATTACACCGCCCTCGGTGGCAATGGAGAGATCGTTACTCAATATAATGTTGTGGCAAGACCGACAGGATGCTCAGTTGGTTTGGAAGATGAAACCCAGCTATATGGCTATCAATACCTTTATAATGGTACTTTACATCCTGATGCCGCCGGTTTGGCCAATGGCCGCGCGATAAAGTTCACCACGGACCCGCCCCCAAGCGGAGGTATCGAGGGTATCGCACTCCTGGATGGCCGGGTTGACCACAGCAATATCCAGGTTACCGTAGATGAACTGGGAACATTCGTTTTCAGCGATGCTACCGGTTACTTTATATTCCCATACGTGCCCCCGGGTACATATACCGTGATCGGAACCTTTGCCGGGTTCTATCCCGACACAGCATTTGCGGTTACCGTTCTTGTAGATGATACCGCCTGGGTTGATCTCTATCTGATGGGAATGCCCATAGGTTATATACAGGGTTTTGCCGATCTCACCGATACCGGCCCACTGGGCGACCCGGGTATCAATATTATACTTCAGGGTACCGGACTGGCTGACGTTACCGATGCTGCCGGCGGTTACTTCTTTGATGCCGTTGAAGCCGGAATGTATAGCGTCATTGGTACTCAATTTGGTTATACCACCGAGGCTCAGACTATTACCGTGAATGAAACCGAAACCACCTATGTGGATACCCTCTTCCTGGATCCTGCTGTGCCCTGGTGGGTAGAAGATTTCGACGATGATGACGGCGGTTTGATTCCATTTCCACCGGATGGAGGATGGCAATGGGGAATGCCCGGCGCTCCTGGTCCTGATCCCGCTCACTCCGCCCCCAATTGCTGGGGAACGGTGCTCACTGCTAATTACGGCGTGGATCTGGCCGACTGGACACTGGACGTCCCACTTACATCCCCTACCTCCTACTTCACATTCTGGCACTGGTATAATATGGAAACCAACTTTGACGGTGGGCAGATCTATACCTCCATCAATAACGGCAGATCCTGGGATCTATGGACCCCTCCTGCCGGATATCCCAGTGTTATAAGTACGTTTTTTAGCAGTCCGATTGCAGGTCAACCTGCTTACTCAGGAATCATGACAACCTGGACCCAGGTCATGATGGATCTTACCGGTTTAAATGGCGCTGTTACACATATCCGCTTCCGTTTCTGCAGCGATGAATTAGTCAATTCTCATCCTGGCTGGTATGTGGATGATTTTGAAGCTTATTCATGGCCTTCCGGAAGCATCGAGGGCCGTGTTTATGACATCACTACCTTCGAACCCCTTGACGGCGCCCGTGTAGTAGCCGCCGGCGGCAGCGATTACACCGATGAGACCGGATATTTCTTCCTTCCTCAAGCCCCTATAGGTATGGTTGAGCTGGGCGGACACATGACCGGTTACTTCTCGGCTTATACCAATGTAGTCGTTTATGAAGGCTTTACGACCTATGCCGATCTCTACCTCTATCCCATAGAGATAGAGATTCCTATCGAAGGCGACGTTTCCTATGAAGGGTCCGATACCCTCTTCTTTGAATTTTGCAATACCTCCAACAGCGTTATTGATTATTACTTTTCCCCTGTGGGCGGTGGCATAATATGGGAACGTCCATTAACGGAAACTCCTGAATTCACTGAAATGAGTTCTGTACTGGACCGTCCCCGAAATGATGTCCCCTCGGTAACCCGTGATCCGGAAGGTATCTCTGATCCCCGTAGTATTAAGAGAACAATGGATTATGGGGATATTGTAGCCGCCTATGATCTTACCTGGATTTCCCCGGTAAGTCTGGCATGGGGTCTGGGCTTACAGGGAGATGAGTACTTCTGGGTCAGTGACCCGGCTATAGACCGCGGTACCAACCATAATTTTGCCTTCAGCATGGAGGACGGCAGTTATACGGGTATTCATCATGATACCGCCCCCTGGTGCGGGGTATTTGCCGCGGATATGGCCTGGGATGGCGAAAAGATGTGGCAGGTCGCCGTGGGCGGAACTAACAAGATTTATGCTTGGGACCGTCTTACTGGGGCAGTGGTGGATTCACTTGGAGGACCCTGGACTTACACTAACCAAAGAGGCTTGGCATACGATCCTGAGGAAGATGTATTCTGGATCGGTGGCTGGTGGATGAACCAGGTTTACAAGATACGCGGGACTTCATGGGCTGCCCCGGGCACCATTATCGATTCCTTTGCAGTACCATTCTCTGTAGCTGGCTTAGGTTGGCATGCCGGTCGCAGAACAGTATGGATCAGCCATAATGCTGCATCTGATATGATCCAGGAAGTGAATCCTGAAACAGGTGAAGTAATCAATACCATATTCCCGCCCGGTGATGGCACAGGTTTCGGCGGCGCGGGTTTGGAAGTCGATTATCTTGGCAGAATCTGGTATGCCTGCCAGTCATTGAATACGGTATTCGTAATCGATACCGGATTCCCGGTATTGCCTCCGGCAGTATCTATCGATCCAATGAGCGGTTCACTGAATCCTGGAGAATGCGTTACCATCCGTATAATAGTGCAGGATGAAGACCCTCTCCCCGGATTATATGAGTTCGACATCTACCTCTATGTTACCGATCAGGTACCCCCGGTCCGAATACCCGTTCGCTTGAACGTTGCTCCCAGCTTGAATCAGGGCTGGAACCTGGTTGCATTCCCCGTAGATGCCGATCCTAACGATTTCTATGCCCAGCTCAGCGATGATATAATACCATTCTACTATTCACCAACAAGAAGCAGTATCTATGCCTATAATCCTGAAGATGCTACATATTACCTTCCCAGTCACATGGAACGCGCAGTGGGTTATTATCTGAGCAGTTGGGCCTGGAGAACGCTTTTTGATGTTACGGGCAATCCTTATGAAACGGATACACTGTTGACCCTGCCCTATCATTCCGCGCCAAGGTTTGCGGGTTGGCATCTGGTCGGAAATGCTTTCAACAGGAAGCTGGACTGGAATGCAGTGGTAATGGACCCTGAATTCTTCAACATGAACCAGACTTATTTCACCTGGACTCCTCGTGGGTGGGCATTCTATAATCCAGGCGTGCCAGGCGGCGCACCTCGTTATATTAACCCCTGGAGGGGCTTCTTTGCCGCGGTTAATCCCGGATTGGCAGGATATGGTATTCTGCCCATGAAAATGAGCGGGACCACAGCTATGCTTAAAGCCCAACCTGAATTTGTGGAGGAGAAAGTAGCTCCCAAAACAGAGAGGGATTCCAAAAACCAGACCTTCCTTAAAACAGCTATGACCGATTTGCTTCCTCCGTTTAACCTGAGGGTCAGCATCAAGGGTTATCGTGGCGCTTGGATCTGGGATCGCTATAATTATATTTCAGTTGCTCAATCCGCTCTCGATGGCTGGGATAATTCAGATGTATTTGATTGCCCAATTGAACCTCCTCCGGGTTCCAGCATTATACCCGCTTACTTCAGTATCCCCGGTGATGATGGTGAATTCTGCAGGGATACCCGGCCCATCTTCGAAGGTGTTAAAGAATGGAATTTCACCATCGAATGCGGTACACTGACCCCCGGCCGAACCGTTAGCATTGTCTGGCCTAAAGTTCATATCCCATCCGTAGATGATGCGTCCTTTGGAATCGATAATATTGATACCAGATATACCTTCACCCTGATCGATGAGCACAGCGGAGTTGAGACTGATATGAGAACCGATGTGGATACAACTTATACATTTACACCTACTACTCCTTTTCATGAATTCACATTCCGCATTACTACTTATGGAATTGCTACCGATATCGAGGAAAAAGAGACACTGCCTACCACCTTTGCTCTGCATCAGAACGTTCCCAATCCTTTCAATGCGACAACTACTTTCAAGGTTGCCGTACCGGAGGAAAGCCACGTTAAACTGTCTGTTTACAATATTCTTGGGCAGGAGATAAAAACCCTGGTAAACGAGGATATGAATGCCGGTTATTATCAGATAATGTGGGACGGCAGAACAAATACAGGCAGCGAAGTAGGTAGCGGAATCTATTTTTATGAGATGAAAACAGAAAAATTCCTTGACAAAAAGAAAATGGTGATTATAAAGTAAAGTAGATTAACAGAAACCGAAATAAATGTTAAAGTAAACATATTTGCTATCAAAAAAGGAGGCGAATAAGATGAAAAAAGTACTAGGTATTATAACTCTGCTGGGCAGTTTTACTGCTCTCTGGGCTCAGCCTGGTCCTCCACATTCTCCTGAAACTGTGCCTATCGGCCTGATCGCTATCCCGGTGATCGCTGTTGGCGCTGTTGGTTACGGCGTTTACAGGATTATCAAGAAGAAAGATTAGTATTCAGATTGATATTCCATAGATAGAAGTAGGGTTGGAACAACCGTTCCAACCCTACTTAAATATTTTTATAATATTCCAGGAGATCAATCTTGGCTGCAAAAAAACCCGTAAAAAAAAAACTCAGAAAAAGGTACTTAAGTTTGTACTTTTGGTAGTGCTGTTTGCAGCCTTAGAGTATTTATTCCTTTACTTTATTCTACCCGACAAAGTTAATTTTCTGATTCAGAGCGGAACCGCCCGGGTTGTGTTTTGGATCATTTCCTTATTGGGGATAGAAGCCGCTATTTTTGGAGATGTTATTAATCTGGGCACAATCTCCCTTCAGATCGTGTACGAATGTACTGGTGGATTTGCATTCTTCATTTATTCGTCGTGCGTTTTGGCTTATCCTTCTAAATGGAAAGAAAAGCTTTTGGGGCACCTGATAGGATTGATCAGCATATTTTTAATGAACATTATTCGCCTGGTTCTAATAGCCTGGGTAGGTATCAAATCAAAACCTGCGTTCGATTTTATCCATAATTACCTGTGGCAGGGCACCTTTATAGTATTTGTTATCCTTATTTGGATTATATGGGTCGATAAAATAGTCAAATCAAAATGAGAAAAACACTCTTCCTTCTTAAATTTCTTGGCATTACTGTACTGGCTTTCTTTGTATGGGCTTTCGCGCTGGAAGGTTATTATCTAAGAATAATTGGTCATATTATGGCAATTATTTCCAGAATTATTCCAATATTCAAAGGCCAGATCGATGTGCTTTGGGTGAAAGGCGAAGATATTTTGTTCAGGGTTTATGCTTTAAGGGCAGATCTTAAGATAGCAGTAGGGGGGTTAACCGCAAATATAATTCCATTTACGGCATTAACCCTGGCAACGAAACTTGATAAAAAAAGCAAAATAGTGGGTCTGGGACTGGGTTATCTGATCCTTGTTATATTCCACATTATTGCGCTATCTATCATTTTGATCCTTTACATATCCCAGTCCAGTACGATTAACGGAATTAAAATATTTATGGATGGTGTATTCCTGACCTTGCTTCCAATAGCCTTGTGGTTTTTACTGATACTAAGGAAAAAAGGTGGGATAAACAACTTTATTTCTGAATTTAGCAGAAAGAACCGATAGAAGAATGGAGTAAAAATGAAGCTTGATGAAGTCATCATATCCGAGATTATAATTAAGGAGTATTCCCGTAAGCTGATTCGTAATCTTGATCTGGACGTTGGAATCGTGGGGGGTGGCCCGGCTGGTCTGGTAGCTGGTTATTACCTGGCTCAAAAGGGGTTTAAAGTTGCCCTTTTTGAAAGGAAACTATCCATAGGGGGCGGAATGTGGGGTGGAGGCATGATGTTCAATATTATTGTAGTCCAAGAAAATGCACTGCCTATACTTCAGGAATTCAACATCAATTACCACAAATATCAGGATAACTATTACTGGGCAAATGCGGTTGAAGCGGTTTCCACTCTTACCTCGAAAGCCTGTCAGGCGGGATTGGAGATATTTAATCTGATCACAGTAGAAGATATTATGGTTGATCAAAACCGGGTATCAGGATTAGTATTAAACTGGTCAGTTGTAGAGATGGGCAAGCTGCATATTGATCCCTTGACAATAAAGACCCGTTATGTAATAGATGCTACCGGTCATCCCTCAGAGGTGTCCCGCATAGTAGCCGGAAAGAGTGGAATCTCTTTGGATACAGAAGAGGGCATTGTATCAGGGGAGAAGTCAATGAATGCGGAGGAGGGAGAGCATTTTGTGGTGGACCAGACCCGGGAGGTGGCACCGGGGTTATGTGTTGCTGGTATGTGCGCCTGTGCGGTATCAGGGGGACCCAGGATGGGTCCTATCTTCGGAGGGATGTTCTTATCCGGAAAGAAAGCCGCTGAGCTAATAATTCCCAAATTGTAGATTATTCTTGACAGTATTATTATTTATATATATACTTGAACTTAAATTTACAAAGAATTACTTATTTATTGCGTATAG
>JAFGGQ010000017.1 GCA_016930435.1 bacterium | reverse complement strand
TATTCAATTTAAGCTTCTGAAGAAGGAATTAATTGAAATAAGTGTATATAATGTTCTTGGAGTAAAAGTTAAAGAATTGGTAAATAGAGAATTAGAAAAAGGGAATTACAGTTTTAAGTGGAATGCAATAGATCAACCCTCAGGAATATATTTCTGCCTATTTAGTTTTAATAATAATAGTCAGTATAAAAGATTGCTACTGTTAAAATAGATTTCTTTGATAGTAATGAGATTACATTTTCCCAATTCTGGCGAGTTTAAATTCAACCTCTTGCGATTGCTATTTAATTTATTCATTTTTGATTTAGATGGTTTTTAGTTAATTACATCGAGCACATAACCAGAGTTTGCACCTTGACAACAATGGTATTCTATGATAAACAAATTTGGCGAGATATGAGAGATTTAATGTCAGTAGCAAGAGTAAATAATCAAGTTGCAAGTGATACTCAGGGACGCTATGCAAAATAAATTTAAAAAACCTTGACAATATGTCTAATATGACATATTTTATATCTTGAGATGAGTAAAGAAATATTCTGGTATGAAGAAATTAAGACACCTCCATTTTCAGTTGAAGCAAGAATCGAAGCAGGATTTCTGTTACGGAAACTTCAAGAAGGTGAATTGATAGAAATGCCATACTCCAGCCGATGACAGTTATTGGTAAAAACTGCCATGAATTAAGAATAGATGATAAGCTGAACAAAGTAGCCTGGCGTATTACTTATCATTTGCATAAAAACTTTATTGTATTACTTGATGTTTTCAAAAAGAAAAAAGGGAGAACACCGAAACACTTCATAGAAAAGAGCAAAACAAGGTTAAAAGAGTTTTATGAGATCCTTGAATAATCTGCATGGAGGATAAATTATGGATAAAGAGACTTTAAAAAGACTTAAAGATAAAGGGTGGCAAACCGGTACAGTTCAAGATTTTCTTGGACTGAAAGAAGAGCAAGTTCGATATATCGAAACCAAATTAGCACTCAGTAAAATTATAAGAAAAGAACGTGAAAAACAAGGTTATACCCAAGAACAACTAGCAAAAAAGATTCACTCCAGTCAATCTCGCCTGGCTAAGATGGAAGCAGGACAGAATTCGGTTAGTTTGGACCTGATGATTAAGACATTATTCAGCCTGGGTGTTTCCAATAGGGAAATTGCAAATGTAATATCAAAATGCTGTGCTTAATATTGAAGTAAATGTATTCTTATAGTAGTGCCTATTAGACCACGAAGAATGCAACTGCGTTTCTAAACAGAGTTTTCACCTTGACAACAATGATATTTTATGATAAATAAAGTGTGTAAATTTCAGGAGTTAATGTCCGTAGCAATAGCAACTAAATCCCGAAGGCTTTCGGGACAAGTGAAACTCAGATGCGTTAGCCGGAAGTTCTTCTGATTTCTATAACGCTCTTAATATGAAATTTCTTGTTGCTGTACAGAATCTTCCACCAAAGAAAGACGGTGCGAGCTCGATGTGGGGAAAGGCTGCGGAAATTCCTCGACTAAAGGCATTAAGATCCACCGTTCTTGAAGCATTTGGAGGCTCTTCGATCCTTTTGGATAATGTCGAACTAGGGCTTGTGCTCTATGCCGATGAAAGAGCCGGTGATCTTGATAATTTCATAACTGGGATATGTGACGGATTGATGGCTGCCCATACTAGAACACCAATTTTCGATACGGATTGGGAGGATATCCCTGCTAATGCGCATCCGAGATTACCTATCGCATTTGAAGATGATTCTGTAGTAAAGAAAATCACCGCCGAGCGCGTTGATCCCGGGATAGGCGGTTTTCGTTATGAATTATCTATAATCGGAACAAAGGTTGATTGATTATTTCTTCCAGCTAACAACTCGCTGGATGCGACTTGGGATGTGCCGCGATTTGCATGTGATGGAGCTAATTTGCTAAATTAGAGAGCAGGAGTTGAGGAAAACCCAGGCGCCTCAGCTCGAGGCCATTAGCTTGATTTATAATAAACAGGGAGGTTTCGACTCTGTTTTTTTATAGTTGACGCTGAATACAGGTACTATTTTAGTTTTAATGCGGCTTTGAAATATCTGTCCTTTCCTGCGCGGATCTCAAAGAAATACAAGCCGGTAGGAAGCTCTTTTCCGTAAGCTGTTCTACCATCCCAGGATAAAACATGCAGGCCTACGGAAAAGGTCATCGATTTCCTTTTAAATACTACTGACCCATATCGGTCATACACCGTAAAAGCAACCTCGGTCTCCTGTGGCAGGTTTATTCGGAATTCCGCAGTCGCATTGAATGGGTTAGGATAGACCTCCGAGAGCTGGAAGATACGGGGTGTGACATTGATTTGGACCTTGATTGAATCCCGGAGTTCAGCATCTTCGGCAATAATTGAAAAAAAGGTATCTACAGCCTGAAGCGGAACCACACCCAGGACTCGATTATCAGTTGCTTCCAACCAGGAGGGCAGATTCAATATGATAATCCTGATCTCTTCCGGCGTATTATCGGGGTCCTCTACCAGGACCAGGTAGTTAATCGAATCGCCGATGCTTCGGTTGATCTGTTGCGGGGAGGTAATAGATGGCGGGTCATTTACTGCGATGACCTTTAGGAAGAGGGGTTTGAGTGTAGAAAATTCCCAGTCAGCGGCAATAATTTGGAGTGTTAAAGATGTATCGCCTTCCCTGGGGATGCCGATCAACATCCCGGTAGCGGTCAGCTCCAGCCATGACGGCAAATTTGGGCATTCTACCGAGAATTCTCCTGCCCCGGGGCCTTCGATGTTAAGCTGAAAAGAATACTGGGAATCCTCGGTTGCGGGGGGCAGTGAATCGGTCAGTATCTCCGGCCTGTAATTGGGAATGCGGTGCAAGCCCGGGTCTCCCAACAGGTTAAAATCGAGAATATTCATAAACGCTTTCCAGGCATTTTGGTCGCCCCACACCTGAAGCAACTCGTCCTGATAATCCACCTTAGCCTGGTCAAGGGCAGGTCCAACTACATTGAAACCTTTGATCAGGTTATTCCAGAAGAGCAAATCCAACGAGATCACGCCGCCATCTTCGTAGCGGCTCCAACCGATAGTGTACCAGCATACCCGGGAGGATACTATTGCTCCTGCCGCGCAGCGGCTTAAAAAAGCACTCCCCAGGTTCCACTCTTCTTCCGGCCATCCATTATTGCAGGAAGCCGCAAATAGTATCTGGGGGTAATCATCGTCATAAAGAACAGCATGATTTACATTGCTGAAATCATGCCAACTGATTTCATCCCTGTTATTATCGGGGAAACCATCGAGATTATCGTTTTCCCAGACCTTCCGGGAAGCGGCGGTGCGGCTTCCATGAGCGCTCCAGGTGACCATGGCATATCTGCCGCTGCGCATCCGGTCGGTAAAATTATCTGAATTCAGAGGATAATCAGAGGGATATTGACTTGTATCCAGACCCTCCTTCTCATACATCTTGGTTAAGTTGATATCAAAGGGCAACTGGCTATCAAGCAGTTCCCCCAGGATTGCCCCGTCTGTTCGCGAACCCAGGGTATCCCTGTCAGATGAAATCTCATTGGCGAAATTGGATATGGCTCCCGCAAACAGCATATTGTTCTTCCATATCCCCTCCTCCATTTCATATCGAATTGTACGGCTGAGAATTTCCTGGATCAAAAGCATACGCTCGTAGGAGAAGGGGATTCGGCCTACCGATATCTCAGGGGTAATATCGCTGATATCCTCCCCGTATTCACCATAATAGCCGTCACCGTCGGCATCCCAGTCCCGGGATAACTCCGCATAATAAAGATCGGTAAATGTTCGGCAATTATCATTATCATCGTTGGAATGGCAATCCGGATTCATATAGCACAGCCGGTAAGGGATTGTACCGTAATCACCTATCATGAGGAAATAACGAATATCCCATTGGGCTGTCGGGAATTTCTGTATAAGCATAAACCGGATGCGCTCTCCCAGATCAGCACCGCTATAATTATCATATATCCAGGCTACGGTCAGTATCTTTACCCGGTAGCCAAGTCCCCTCTTCCAGGACACAAATTCCTGCAAATATGTGGTATCAGTTATCGATGAAAGGATAACATAATCAAAGCCATCGGGATTGTTTACCGGCTGGTAGAATTTCGGTAGGCTTTTAGGATTGGAGAACTTCTCCTGGTCGATGTTCAGGTAGCGGGAACTTACCTGGCTGGGTCGCCAGTTATCGGGCAGTTGATATTCGATATGGATTTGAGGAGTAAGTACTTCAGAGAGCATTTTTGTAACGGGGTTATAGCTTTGGGGGTAATAGACCACCTTGACGAATTTGAATTCCCGGTATTTCCCTATTCCTTCATAGAGTAAATTATCAGGGGGCCAGTCCCGGTCCCGGGAATACAGGCTATCCCTAACCCGGGCAAACTCTTTTAGGGCATTTAGAACCGCTTTCGGAGAATGGTTACCCGGAATCAGTGGGGGTGCCGGAGAGACTTCTACCCGTTCGGTTTGGGGCAATAATCCG
>JAFGGQ010000143.1 GCA_016930435.1 bacterium | reverse complement strand
TTGACGAGAGCTCCTTTAAATGGGCGGTAGAACAAGCCTACAATATACTACATTCTCAACCCGACAATAAGGACCTGCTGCCCCTTCTAAAATACCAGGAATACAAGCCTGTAGATAATTTCAATTGGGGAACGGCCAGCTTTTCTCCCGAGGACCGGGCGGAAGTGATCGGGGAAACAATCAAAAGCTGCGAGAAAAATGGTCTTCAGGCTGCTGGGATACTCCAGAATGAGTTCGGTTATATGGCCCTTGGAAATACCAAAGGCCTGTTTGCCTATTACCCATCTACCGCCGCCGTATTCAGTCTGACCACCGAAGGGGAGGAAGTCTCCGGCTGGAGCGAGTGCAATCACCGCGCTGTTGACCAGATAGACTTCGAAAAGTTAACTGAAAAGGCTATCCGACTGGCCCTTGACAGCCGCAATCCCAAAACCCTCGAACCCGGCGAGTACGAGGTTATTTTAGAACCCGCTGCAGTGGCAGAGTTCCTTATCTTTATGAGTTATATGTCATTCGGCGCTCAAACCATCTTAGAAGGGACCAGCTTCCTGAAGGATAAATTCGGACAGAAGGTTTTCGACGATAAGATTAGTATCATCGACGATGCCTATCATCCCATGGCAAATGGCATTCCCTTCGATTACGAAGGCATGCCCAGGGAAAGAGTGCCCATAATCGAAAAGGGGATCTTCCGTGGGGTAGTGCATAGCCGGATCACCGCCTCCAGGATGAACGCCCAAACCACAGGGCATGAGCTTCCCCAACCCAATCCATACGGACCCATACCGCTTAACCTGCTTATCGAACCCGGTAACTCTTCCATCGAAGAAATGATAAGCTCTACCAAAAAGGGAATACTGGTTACTCACTTCCATTACACTAATATCCTCGATCACATGAAAATGAACCTCACCGGTATGACCCGGGACGGAACATTCATGGTTGAAAACGGCAGGGTAGCCTACCCCATTAAGAACATGCGGTTCACCGAAAGCATCATCAAGGCGCTCTCAAATGTCGAATTCGTCGGTAGCGAATTGGAAAGTGCGGAGGCTTTTTTCGGAGGCTCATTCCTGGTACCCGCATTAAAACTGCGCTCCTTCCGCTTTTCCAGCGGAACCGAATTTTAAAAAGCGCTCCCACTGAAAATAGTATGGAACACCTTAAATGGAAAAGCAACTATTAGCGGAAATCCAGAATCTTTACAATCCCATCAAAGAAAGCATAACAGAACGCCTTCGGGAATTCGAAATAGTAGGGAAAACAGGCACTGAAGAGGAGCTTTTTGCTGAACTGGCATTTTGCCTTTTAACCCCCCAATCAAAAGCCCTGTACTGCTGGGAGGCGGTGGAATGTATGGCTGATAAAAAACTCTGGGGATGCAGAAACCCAGAGATGCTTGCTGCAGAACTCAATAAAGTACGTTTCAAGAACACTAAAGCACGCCGGATATTAGAAGCCCGGGAGAGATTTGGGCCGGATGCTAAAATGACTATTCGGGGCATTTTGAACTCGTTCAGGAATCCATTCCGGGTCCGGGAATGGTTGGTAAATAATATTGCCGGGCTGGGCTATAAGGAAGCCAGCCATTTCCTTCGAAACATCGGCTATGGAAAGAACCTCGCTATACTGGACCGTCACATTCTCAAAAACCTGGCAGCACTGGATGTGATCAGTGAGGTTCCCAAAGCGCTTACCCTGAAAAAATATCTTGAAATCGAACACAAGATGAAGCTGTTTGCTAAACAGATAAAAATACCCCTCGATCACCTTGATCTGATTCTGTGGTATAAGGAAGCGGGGTGTTTGTTTAAATAAAATGGGCTTTCTTTTAAGCCTCAAAATTAAAGCCTTGGTTTTTTACGCCTATTTTGCGGGACTTATTTTCGATGATTAAACCCAACCAGGAAATTATCATCTGAAAATTCATGGGGTGATAAATTATAGAATTACATACAGGATAAATTAAATATATAAGGAGAGAGTTCAATGCCAAAACATATCGGAATTATTGGTAACAGTTTTGAGGGGGCGGCTCTCTGTTACCGCACTATCTGCCTTGAGGCATCCCGGGTTTACGGTTACTACGATCACCCCGAGATCACCATGCACACCTATGAGCCGGAACGTTATTTTGCTCATGTTTACAGTGGGGATTGGGAGGGTGTAGCCCTTGTATTGGCGGATTCTGCAAAAAAACTGGCTGCATGCGGCGCTAATTTCGCTATCTGCCCCGATAACACCAACCACCGATGCTGGAAGATCACCGAACAACATTCGCCCATACCACTTATCAGCATCGTTGAGGTCGTGGGTAATGAGATCAATAAAATGGGATTTAATAAGGTAGGACTGCTGGGCACCCGGTTCACAATGTCAGGACCATTTTACCCCGAAATCCTGAATCCCAAAGGAATAGAAGTTGTCGCGCCGGACCCTGAAGATCAAACCATGATCCACGATATAATATTCCAGGAACTTATTTTCGGAATATCAGACTGCACCTCCAGGGAAAAATATGTTGAAGTGATCCGGAAATTTCGGGAACAGGGATGCGGGGGAGTCATCCTGGGTTGCACGGAGATACCACTGCTGATCACCGAGCGGGACTCTCCTCTCCCCATCCTGGATTCCACCCGCTTACTTGCCAAAGCAGCCCTGCAGTATGCCCTCAAGGACTAATCTTGCTAACCAGGCAAACTAAAGCTTACCTCTACGCTCTCAGCGCTGTTCTGATCTGGTCCACAGTCGCATCTGCCTTTAAACTGGCATTGAGATATGTCGATTCCCTGCAACTACTTCTATATTCATCCGCGACTTCGGTCATAGTCCTGTTCATCTCACTCTGCATTCAGGGGAAATTCAAGCTGTTAACCAGAATCTCCAACAGGGATCTTCGAAGATCCATCCTGCTGGGTTTACTTAATCCCTTTATTTACTACGTAGTCTTATTCAAGGCATATTCTCTCCTGTTAGCCCAGGAAGCGCAGGCCTTGAACTACACCTGGCCCATCACACTCTCAATCCTATCCATCCCCCTTCTCCGTCAAAAGATCCGTTTTAAAAGCATCCTTGCCATTATCATCAGCTTTATCGGGGTGATCATTATCGGTACGCGAGGGCAGTTGAGCAATCTAAGGTTCGAGAATCCTATAGGTGTTATCTTGGCAGTGGGTTCCTCCCTTTTCTGGGCGCTCTTCTGGATAGCAAATATTAAGGATGAGCGTGATGAGAACCTGAAGCTCTTCCTTAACTTCGGATTTGGATTTCTCTTTATCCTAACTGCAACACTTATATTCTCGGAAATCAAACTGCCCGTATTGAACGGAATTGCGGGAGTGGTCTATGTGGGCGTTTTCGAGATGGGGATCACCTTTGTGCTCTGGATGAAGGCATTACAATTATCCGAAAATACCGCAAAGGTCAGCAATTTAATCTACATCTCCCCATTTATATCACTGGTGCTGATCAAGTATATCGTGGGTGAGAGAATACTGCTTTCCACGATAGCCGGATTAGTCCTTATTTTCGGGGGCATAGTGTTACAATACTACCACAAAAGACATTAAAAAGATAATCGTACGTATTGAATCAACAAAGCCAAATAACGTTATTACCGATTATCTTCCCCCCAGCACTTCTCGTAAAAATCGCATTTTAGATTCGCACAGCTATCTTTATCACAGATTTCATATACGGGTATGCCTTCGCGCAGGCTCCAGGCCCTTTTCTCCCAATTATTCGACGAATAAAAATCCCTTTTCTGCTTCTGTCCCAATTGCCAGGCCAGCTCAAGAAAGAACTGCCGGTACTTAGAAGGATCCGTACTCAGGTTATCACCCACCGCCTCAGGGGGCGCACCCCTTTCCCTCAAATGAGCCAGATAGAGCTCAATAATCTCACCATTCAGTCCCATTTGCTCTATAAGTATCAGGCCGTACAATAGCAACTGAAGGCGGTATCGCTCAGTATCAGCAGATTTCTTCCGGGCGTATTTGTATTCCAATATACCCCATTTCCCAGCCGGAGTGCTGAAAATCAGATCCATTTTCCCTTCGAAGAGAATCGGAACCTCCTGGTACTTGCCCAGTTTCGCCATAAAAGGCCACTCCCGCTCCATAATCTTGGCATCCGCTACCAGATTTACGAATCCGGACTGCAGAAAACCGGTCAGGTCGCTCCCGATACTATTAAGCTCATCCTCGGCCAACCGGAAATGTGCCTTTTCTATCTCAATGATCCTCTTTACCTGATTGAGAAGATCAGGATCTTTGAAATCAATACGCTCCATTACCCTGTGGGCAAAATTCCCGGCTTCCAGAAAATCGCCGCCCCCATGTTCATTTAAAAGACCCTTTTTAAACTCAACAATACTTGACAAACATAATATATATTTGTTATAATAATAGCGTTCGCATTTTATAAAATCCAGTAACTTCGTCGCAGAAAGGGATATTTCACTTAAAGGCGGTTCGTATTTCTCACCTTTCAGAATAGAGACCGAACTGGGAGGGATCTCAAGCGAAGTATCATAATCATTAAGAATTAACTGGCCCTGCTCATCCAATTCCCAGATGGGACTTTTTTCGTTCTCAATCGTAGTGATCTTGGAATATGGTACTTCCTCGATAAGCGGGTATGCATTATCAATTTCCATAAATGGCTTTATCCAGTTATTATACCAACTACTCTTATTATTGGGGTTCCCTCCGGAAAATACCAAATAATCCATCGCTCTGGTACAGGCGACATAGAACTTCCGTTTCGATTCCGCTAATTCCTCACGATATTCCCTACTTTTAGCAATCGGCACTAAGGGCGATTTCTGTTTTTCCTCTACTCTATCATCAAAAGCAATGTCCATCGTAATGAGTATTCCATAATCCGGCGAATATAGGATATCAGAAACTTTATTCTTGATTTCCATTCCGGTATCAGGTATGAATACGATAGGGAATTCCAGTCCTTTCGCCTGGTGTATGGTCATAATCTTCACCACATTCAGGTATTCGTCCGTAATTTGGGCCTTAGGTTCCCTCGATATGCCTTCAATTTTAGTACGGAGGAAATCCACAAAATCCCTGAGCAGTGGGGTGCCTTTTCCTTCAAAACCCTGGGCAGTAGCTTTGAGTTTTTGGATATTTGCGTACTTGACTTCTCCGCGGAAGGTACCCAGGTTGACCGCAAGATAATCTGTTCTTTCCAGGATCAAGTCGAATAATTGCGACAATGATAATTGATCTTTGTTGCGTTTTAGGAAGCGGATAAGTGACTGGAATCGTTTCAGTTGTTCCTGCTGGCCGGCTGCGATTCCTGGCAAGGCCGTATCCATGTCCTCGAAACACCCCGGGTTTTTCCCCGGAGTACTATTCCAGTTACCCTGATTATGTTCAAACAGTCTGTAAATAGTGCTATCCGAAAGACCGACGAAAGGTGAGCGTAACACCCCCACCAGTGATACGTTATCCTGGTAAGTAAGGAAGTTGAGGAAATTATAGAGGTCGAATATCTCCTGTTTCCGGTAAAAATCCTTTCCGCCTATCACCATATAGGGAATGGCCTCTTTTTCTAATGCCAGTTCAATATACTCCGCATTTTTTGATTTTTGTAATAAGATAGCGATATCTTTCGGTTGGATCGTATCCCGGATTTTTCCCTTCACTTCCAGTCTGGGTTTACGCAGAGCGCTCTTTTCGGACAGGAAATGCTTGATCCTCCTGGCTATGGCCTCCCCTTCGATTTTCCGTCGTTCATCAATACCAGATACTGGGTGGTTCTGATCATCATTATTCAGGTATTCCACCGCTATTTCCCTGGTGGATTCACGGTAAGGTTCAAGAAAATGGGTTCGGTCACCATCATTATAGTCGATATCATAATCCGTCTTTTCATCTAAATCCACCATTACCTGCCCGGAAAATATTCTATTTACGAATTCAACAATTTCAGGCCGGCTTCGATAGCTGACATTTAAAGGAATCACCTGCTCCCTTTTCATCAGTTTCATATCATTATCAAAGACGGTAACATCGGCGCCCCGGAAACGGTAAATGGACTGCTTCTTATCACCTACGATGAACAGACGGTTTGCCGGGAGTTCCGGCTCCGAACCCTTTTCAACAAATTCTCCGAAGGTCAGCGCACGGACCAACTCACCCTGGACAGGATTTACATCCTGATACTCGTCCACAAGCAGATATTTGATCTCCCGTTGATATTTCTTGAGGACTTCAGGATTATACTTCAATAACCGTAAGGCTTTGATCTGGAGATCATCGTAATCGAGAACCGATAAGCGCTGCTTTTCCCATTCGTAAGCCGTGAGGATCTCGATAGTCAGGCCTAAAACTTGTTCATGGACCTTTTGAAATTTTACGAATTCATCCTTATAGGCTAAATAACTCCTCATGGTGTCAACATCATTCTTGTCCACATTGGGAGCTCCTTTTAATCTACTCCACTTAAGATGAAAACTTTCCTGTAGTTCATTCAGATAAATATCACGTTCACTGATATTAAATTCATCGTATGGTCTGTTACGGAAATATTCACCCCATATTTTATTGAATTTTTTAATCTTTTCGCAGGTTTTCGAGGAGGTTTTTCCACAGCATTGTGTATTAATTATGTTAAACGTTTCCTTATATATTCCCTCATAGAAATCCTGAATGCTCTCAAATGCCCCTTTTATTATCCGTTTCCTGTTGTATATCTTTGAGGTAAAGTATTCGAGCGGAGTTCCAGGATTTAAGATAAAACCGGTATCCTTTACCCTGATCTCAGTAATGATATTTCTTAAAAGGCCTATTAATCCTGGCGTAAAAGTATATTCCTGGAAATTTATGGTCAAAAGTAACGTTTTAAGTGCAGGATAGGTTGAAAATCCGGTGATTATTTTTTTCTTGATGATATTTTCCAGTATTTCCTCTGCCTGCTCCTCTTCGATGACCTCGAAGTCCGGGTCGATCCTGGCTTCTACCGGGTATTCACGCAGTATCCGGCTGCAAAAGGAATGAATAGTGGAAATTTGCGCTTCGTCCAACTGGCTGTAGCAGTTCTCCCAATATCTCTGCTCCTTATCACTCTTCGCTTCCCGTATCATTTGTTCAATAGCCTTCCGAACCCTTACCTTCATCTCGCCTGCAGCCTTATCAGTATAGGTAATTGCTACTAATTCCTTGGGAGAATAAGCAAAGTTGCTGTTTTCTTCATTTACAGGCTTCGGCAAGGACTTTCCCAGTAAACGTAAATAGCATTCCACCAGCACGTGTGTTTTGCCCGTACCTGCACTGGCTAAAATAGCGGTATTATCCTTTAACATTATCGCAGCCAATTGCTGAGGATTTAATTCCAGTTTCTTACTCATCTATTCTTTTTCCTGAAAATGCGGCCCCTCGTACCGGCAAATCATTTTAAAGGGGCAATAGTCCTCACATTCCACCGGATCCACCCGGAAATCACCGTCAACAGCTCTTTTCACCATAGCATTCACTGATTCCTTGAACATCTTAAAATGCTCACGTTTCTCTGAATAGTTGTAATAGGATAGTACTGTATTATTTGTGCCTTTAAAAGGTTCACCTACCTTTTTAGGATTATTCAGTTCATTTTTATTATCTGACAAATACCCTAAGCGATAATAATGTCCTGAAAAACCATCCGGCAATCTCTCCGGGTCGATTCCTTCTATTTCGCTTATAGCATGCATATATAAAGGTATTTGTATCTCAATCATCCGTTCTAAGTTCTTGTCCATCATATTTTGAGCAACATTATTCCCCTTTCCGCTTTTATAATCGAACACCCTCAATCCAACCAGATTGCCATCTTCATCTACCTTATTGTCCACCCGGTCGATTACGCCTGTGAAGGATATATTGCATTCGGGATCAAATTCCCAGCATAAGTATCTTTCCGGGGGGCCTTTTAAAGTTCTGCCAAAATGCCATTCCAGCTTTACAGGTTTGAATCCGGAGTTAGCCATTAAACTCTTTTCAAAAACGACAAAGAGCTCACATATCCTTTGTATATTGCTTTTCTTTATCTCCCATATTTGGGGATCGCCAACATAACGATACTTTTCGTATTCTTCTATTACCTGTTCGGTTAGCTTTCTCATGTAACATTCATCAGGGATATCCCCGGATTTATTATCTGCCGTTTTCTGATAATACCGCTGCAATATCTCGTGGTATAGACTACCCTCAACCATGCGATCTATCTCCACTCCGAGGAATTCCACGGGTTTGATCTTTAGCAAACTGCTGCAGAAAAACCGGAATGGGCATTTGGCATAATCACTGAGCTTCCTCTGTGTCCAGAAACCATTGGGTTCATCTTCAATATGGGTCAGTAATTTGGCTAATAATCCCTGTTTGATCAGTTCATCGCCTTCATCTGCAATATTACCGGAATAAGAATCAACATATTTATTCACTCCGGAGGAACTGCGGAAAAAGGCTTCCCGGCGACGAGCTATCCCGATACGCCGGTAAATATCATCAAACCCGATAAGTGGAATATTACCGCTCCTTATCAGTTTCGCCAACTGAAGTGATGTTGCTTTATCCTCTTCATTAAGGTCCCATTTTTCACAAAAAAGGCTATGTATAAGCCCTTCTTTAACCTCTCGGACAGAGCTGCATTGCTCAATACCGGGGACCAGGGCATAGGAATACTTGGAAACAATATCAAAACCACGGCTTAATTCATTATCTTTATTAACACCATAGATACTCCCGAGTTCATCAAGATAACAAGCCTGAGTGATATCATTGCCTTTTTTATCAAAACGGTAATATGAAAAATGAATTTTCTCTTTACAGCTTTCCAAAATACTGCTAAATAATACCCGCTGCCAACGGATGCTTTGCCCCTTCAGCTCGAAGACCGGATAGCCCAGTTTATGATTAAGGTAGTTTTTCTCGTCCTCCTTGAAAAAGGGGTCGCTATGGGGCAGGGCCGGATACTCCTTTTCTACCATTCCCCCAAGAAAAACATGGTTAAACTTCAAACCCTTCAGGTCCTCGGCGTTTAAAACATAAACCGAATCATCCTTATTTCCATGGACATTTATACTCTTGTTTTGGATCACATATTCCAGCATATTATAAAATTCTGCAGCGCTTAACTCGTCCAATTTACCATGATGGTGCTCACTATAGCATAGGCAGCTATCCTGTATTTCCTTCAGAGCATCTATAAACTGCGCGAATGCTTTATTATTGAATGTTTGAAGATGTTCTTCCGTATTACTTAGGTTTTTTTGAAAATTGAAGTCCACCAGATAATCTATAATGCTAATAATATGCTCTGTAAATGATTTAGGCTTTCCCAGAGTAGTAAAATAAGCCAGAATACTGTAGAGAAGATTTATATCTGTATCATCATATTCAGGGTTCTTTTTAGCCCTAAATTCCTGATGATAGTTCAGTCGTTTTTCCCAGTGAGACCGGTCTCCTTCCAGGATACCGGCTTCACGGGTTAGCTTTTCCAATGCATAAAGGGATACTTCGGTTCCCCCCTTAAAGTTCAGAAGGTCAATAAAATTGGAGTTCAAAAATGCAAAAAGCCGGGAAGCATTGATCATGGGCTGATGACTTAACTGCAAACCCGCCAGTACTGTTCGTATAAGTGGGGAGAACTGAAGGGGATTCCCCCGCCGATAATAATAGGGTATATGCAGTTTCCCGAATTCTTCATCAATATACTTGGTATATTTGCTCAGGTCACTGAAAGTAACCGCAATGTCAGAAGGTCTTACTCCTGAACGCAACAGCTCCAGTATTTCCACCCCTATAGCCCGGACTTCCATGTCTATCCTATTCACTGGAATGACTTCAATATGGGGCAACTCGTTCGGGGATTGTGGAATGGACTTATTTAAAAAGCATTTGGCAAGCTGTTTATAGGGTGAATCTGAAGGAACTGCATTGGCCTTTAGCTTGCTTCCCGGAAAGACGCCGGCGACCTCATTGAGCTCCAATTCCAGTTCAAAACCCGCATCTTCTAATAAGTTGAATACCCTTTGATGAAATGGTATAAGGTTAATGAATCCCCGCAAGATAAGCCTTTTGTCGCCCCATAACCCTGGGGATGATCCGCTGATAGCCCGGGCATAATGAAAATTCATTGACTCCTGATCTGAAAAAGCCAAACCCATTCCATTCTGGTAAATACGGTATATGAACCCGGTCTCCAATATTTTTTTCTTCAATATCTTATCATTACAATCTTCCCCAGCGGCTATGAATTGATCCGGTTCAATCAGGTTCCTTTGAAGTTTTCCGATAAGTGATGTCATCAGTATTGAAAAGCTTTCAAACTCCTTCAATTCTGAATAATAGCCGCTAAATTCCCGGTCATAATACTCCTTGACTGCTCTTTTGACCATCAAATGCTTGCATAGACTAGTTATCTGCTCCGGAAATTCTCGTAAACTATCTGCCTTGACTATTAATTCACTGAAGAAATCGTTCAACACCTTGTGTTTATTGAGATCGACCCTTTCCCCCCGGACAACTTCCCGGTGAGTCAGAAAATCCATGGTAAATTTATTGGGATACAGAATAATGGGCATTGAGCAATCCTTGATAATTGACTGCTCTTATTATATATACAATATTGCTTTATGCAAGCAAAATTCCTATATCCCCTCTAAAGTTATCGCTATAAATTATATTTTATTATCAGTTTGCAAAAAAAACTTGACATAAACACTTGTAAAATATAGTTTTATGGTTTAATTAGTTTTGGTCTGAATCCAAAACACTTTAAAATCTTATGGGCGATTAGCTCAGATGGTT
>JAFGGQ010000142.1 GCA_016930435.1 bacterium | reverse complement strand
CGGGTCTCCTTCGGTGGAGTGCGAAGTTATTTCTCCTGGGGAGAGCTTTACCAGGGCCCTCCGGCATGCGCGTTCGGGCAGGGAATGCTCTTTATAAAAAATTATAATGACCGGGAGTACTACACCGGAAGAGTATGGCTTCGCAGTTGGGAAGAATACCTCGATCTCTTCGCTATCGACAGCAAGTATGATACCGTTTTTTACTGGGAAACTACCCTATTTGGGGATCCAGCCTTGTTATTGCCTGAGATACCTGGCAACCCCCACCGGGACCCATATCCCGGCATCAGCCTGACCGAATGCGATTTCGGTAACCGCAACGGCTATGCCATTCTTAATGCCCGGGAGGAGATCCGTGTGAATATCGATAGCTCATTCTCCTCACCCAGAGGCCGCTTGTATGACCTCACAAATAAACGTATCGTATTCAGCGAGGAATACTCCGAAGCAACTCACTCCTTAGAATTGACCGACCTGATAGAAGGCAAGCAGTACCTGTTCATCCTGGAAGATAATTACGGCAAGGATGACCGGGTAATGTTCAACTGGACCAACGATCCCATCATTATAGATGGCTCTATGAATGATTGGGATACCCTGGAACCCTTCTTCGGAAATGCCAAAACCGCCACTTACTATGACCCACTGATGTTTAACCTGGATAGTATCTGGCTGGGTTATGACCCGGACAATTGGTATATCGCATTCAACATCTGTAATGCCAACTGGGGGGAGCGGGGCTACGGGATCTCCTTCGGTTATACCGACTGGGGTTATACCGGCATCGAAGGGGAAACTACAATACCGGATGACATCTACCTGGCCTTTGATCCGGATCACCCCGTCTGGGCCATCCTGATGCTGAAATACCACCCCTATAGCGGAACTTACTGCTGGTGGGAAGAGACATTCCACTTCTGGACCGAAGGCGGCTTTACTAACTCAACGTCCATCAATAGCATGGGTGGGGACGTCACATTCAGCGTTCCGAACTCCATCTGCGAAGTGAAAGTCCCCCGAACCGCTTTTTCATATTCCGATACTATTTACCTTTCCCTCTTTTCTTACCGGCTCGAGAGAAGTGAGGATGATCCCGAAGACACCCTTTTCTTCCCTTCTCAGGATGTGTTGCCCTATCATCCTGAACTCAGCGCCACTGAGAAAGTGGCTCCCGAGGAAGCTTATACCATTCACCGGTTCTATAAATACTATATCGGCCACGCCGGCGTGGATCCAACCGCTTCAGTTAGTATGCCCGAACGATTAGGGTTAGCATCCTATCCTAATCCATTCAATACTGCCGCCACGGTTAATTTTGACCTTCCCAAACCGGGCAAGGTTAAATTAGCAATTTACGACCTCCTCGGCAAAGAACGGCAGTTAATCGATAGCAATTTCCATGAAGCTGGCAGGCATACTCTGAAAATCCAGGCCGATGGTCTCTCATCAGGAATCTACTTTCTGGTTCTGAAAACCGATCATTCAACCATCCAGAATAAAATAATACTGTTAAAGTAATGCAGTATCAGAGCGGGAAGGTCAGCTTCTCCCAAGGTACCATTATACTGGACATTCCAGAGCCATCAGGAGGGTTGATTACCGTAGGCAGGGTCTTTCCCTCAAAAATGATGCGGGTCTTGATGGGCTCCTTGGTATAAAAGGTTAAACCTTGCAGGTCTTCAACCCCGATCTTTAATCCGAAGGAGGAAAAAGCATCCGGAAAATCCACAAGAATATCGGTGGTATTACCACGCTGTATGGCGTAATTAAGCAATTTAAACATGGTAATATATCCGAGCAGGCGGCATGTTGTGGAAACCAGCATACGACCCTGATCATAATAACTTGTCAGTATCCGCAGGCTATGGATCGTTTTTGGGGTAAGGGCTGAGTTCCCCTTTCTCCTTCTATCGCCCAGATGTATATAAATAATACTTATCCCCTGGTTTTTCAGTAAACACTCCAGAAAGCGCTGATTCATGATTCTGGGCAGGTCATCTCCCCAATCAAAACGGGCATGACCAAAACGGCAAAATCTGATCATTGGTGTCCCATCCCTCAGAATTATAGGCTCAATCAGATCATTTTTCCGGCTTAAATGTGTATAACCCGATAATGCGTCTCTGCTTTTAGGGAAAAATACCAAAATGCTATGGAATAATTTCCGCAATTTCACAGGTAGATCGGTAGCAGGATTTAATAGCGCTGAATCGCTACTGTTTAATCTTCTTTCCTGACCAGCCAGCTCAGTAAGCCCTCTTTCAGACTCCCAGAAATACCGGATGCCCAAAGTTTTTAACAGATCGCAATGATAGCATGGATTAGGGCAATCCGGGGAAGGGGGTATATCCCCCGCTCCCGCTGAACCGGCACCAATTGACTGGCAATTAAAACGGTCGCCGTGGTTGGTCCAAACCTTAATCTGGAGGTTGTACCTGATCAATTCCTGAATCGCCCTTTCAGCAAGCTCTCGCTTAAATGGATAATCCCGTGAAAAATTTCCATAACTATGCAACACATCTAAATAACCCGCCCGGATCAGTTCGCGTAGATTCTCTGCGTAAGGGGAAAGGGTGCGTTTATCCGGTTCGAAATAGGATAAGGCATGGTCCGGGTTTGCAGGGTCCGAATAAAACCAGAAAGAATTACCGATTTCTAATCCTAATCCCTTCCCCAAAGGGGTTTCCTTGACGGTATTTAAAAATTTTTGAACCAGGATAAAGCTTTGGTAATCCGTAGCGTCTATATCTGAGCATATAGTCAGCGCCGCCCGATAAGGATATGGATATTTCCGGGGAAATATCTCTTCTTGGCTCCGGGGCTGGTCTTTCATAATCATCGCAAAGGCTTACTACAGAGTATCTCATAAACAGCGGTCATGCCGAGGTAACGGGAACGTGAATATGAGTCTTTAATGTCCACTTCCCTTGATATTTTCTCAAATCCCTGAGTCTGAAGGTTTTTTATTATTTCGGATGCCCTGATAAAAAAGAATTTTTGAGTAGCCCTGAAGGGTTTCTTGCGGAACCTGAATGTATTGATGATTACCCCCGCTCCCAGACGCATCTGATCAAAATTCAATTTAAAAAGCCCTTTCCCCAGGAAATAATAAAGGTACCAACCCAAATCCGAAGCCAGGATATAAAGTTTGCCACCGGGTTTTAGTACCCTGAAAAACTCCCCAAGGGCCGCCTTATAATCAGTAAACATCAATACCCCATAACAAAACAATCCATCGAAGGAGTTGTCCGGATACCCTATTTTTTCGACACTCCCCACCTGGAAACATATCCTTTCCCGGGGAAAACCGCAACGGGATGCTACCGTTTGCGCAATCTCAATATAACCTTCAGTTGGATCAATTCCATATATTTTACTATTGCTGTTAAGCGCAGCGATACTCCACTGACCAGGCCCGCAACCGGCATCAAGAAGGTTGTCCATACCCTCAAAACCAATCTTCTTTAATTGCTCCTGATAATACTCTATCCCCCGGCTGTATTGCTCAATTGATACATCAAGCTCTATCTCCGAGAACAAGCCGGAATAATCACCTTGCTGCCGAAGCTGCTGCAAAACATGAAGAGGTTCTTTTATCATATTTATTAACATTGCCTATATGATGAAACAATTTGAGTGATATGTCAAGTATAATAAAATATAAACCAAATTTTTCTTGATTTATTTATGGTAAGGTATATCCTTATATGCTATTTTGAATTTTTTTCGTTAATTTATTAAGGAGTCATAATGAAAGTTATAGTGATCGGTCTTGACTGTGCGACACCGCAATTTATCTTCGAGCAGTGGCGTTCTAAATTGCCCAATCTGGACAGGCTGATGAAAAACGGTATTCATGGAAGGTTGAAAAGCACTATCCCCCCTATTACCACCCCTGCCTGGGCGTGTATGTTTACCGGAAAAGACCCCGGAACGCTCGGATTTTACGGGTTCCGTAACAGAAAAGCCTACGATTATTCCGATCTGGCGATAGTGAACTCAAAATTCATTAATGATAAAACGGTATGGGATTACCTTGGCGAGGCAGATAAAAAATCCTTCGTGATAGGATTTCCGCCATCCTATCCCCCCAAAGAATTAAATGGCTGGATGATCACTGCTTTCCTCACCCCCTCGGCTCAATCCCAGTTCACCTATCCCGTTTCCCTGAAGAAAGAAGTAGAAGACCTGGTTGGTGAATATATTTTTGACGTAACAGGTTTCCGTACCGAGGACAAAGCCAGTTTGCTGAAAAGGCTTTACGAGATGTCCGAACAACGGTTCAAGGTAGCAAAACATTTTATTCGGACGAAACCCTGGGATTTCTTCATGTTCGTGGAAATGGGTATTGACCGGCTTCATCATGCCTTTTGGAAATACTTCGATCCTGAACACCGTCACTTCGAACCGGGCAACCCTTTTGAGAATGCCGGATTGGAATACTATCAGTTTATCGATAAAAAAATCGGCGAATTGATTGAAGTTGTGGATAAGGACACAACTATAATAGTAGTATCGGACCATGGAGCCCAAAGAATGGACGGGGCCATCTGCATAAATGACTGGCTCATTGATAAGGGCTATCTCTTCTTAAAAGAAAAGCCCAAGGACGTAACTAAACTGACCTGGGATAAGATAGATTTTAGCAGAACCAAGGTATGGGGTTCCGGGGGTTACTACAGCCGGATCTTTATGAATGTGAAAGGTAGAGAGCCCCAGGGTGTGGTGGAACCGGATGAATACGAAGCACTTCGGGCGGAGATAAAAACCCGGTTAGAAAAACTCGGTGATGAAAACGGCCAGCCCATCGGAACAAAGGTTTACCGGGCTGAGGATATCTATGCCAATGTCAACCGGATCCCCCCCGATCTGATCGTTATCTTCGGAAACCTTTACTGGCGTTCAGCAGGAACAGTCGGACACAATACTTTCTGGCTTCATGAAAATGATACAGGGCCCGATGACTCCAACCATGCACAACACGGCATCCTGATCATCTCAAATAGCAAGTTAGGAAATGATCCACGGGAACAGCAATTTAATATCCTGGATGTGTGTCCTACTATTTTGGACTTCTATGACATGAAAATTCCCCAGGATATCCAGGGGAAAGTTATCCGATAATCCAAAGATAAAAAAGCTGAAATATCCCTAAGAAACCTTTCGGCTCTGCAATCGGGGCTTTATTTGGATTATTGAACCCGTTTAATGCAGCTGCAATTAACTATAATGCCTGAAATATCGAAAAACAGGATATTAGAATATAAACTTCAGAATATAATTTGCATTTAATTTGTGTAAAATCACATTTTCAGTTGACAAAGATTCTACTTATACTATATTTAGGCTACAATAAGAGTATAATTGGAGTGTTGATATGGAAAAAGAAAGCAAAGTTACCATCAAGATACCCAGACATCTATACAATCAGTTAAAGGATCTCATAGAGAATACTGGCTTCAGTTCGGTTACCGATTTCATGGTATGGGTAATGAGGGACATCCTTGCTGGTGGCCACCTTGATAATGCGGAAAAGCTTTCCGGACGTGAAATTGATTTAATCAGGAACCGGCTTAAAAACTTAGGATACCTTGAGTAATGAAGAAACTGGTGTCCAAGAAGGTCCTGTTTGTAATTATCGCTTTTTTACTATTTTTGATAATTACCTTTCTCCCTACTCCTTCGGGTTTAACCCTTGAGGGTCAAAAGGCTCTTGGGCTATTTGTTATGGCTTCTATGCTCTGGTTCACCAATGCCCTTCCTCTTCCGGTTACCGGCCTTCTGATCATAGCCTTGATCCCTTTAGCGGGTATATTGGAGGCTTCAGAAGCTTTTGCTCTTTTTGGGAATTCAGCAGTTTTTTTTATATTAGGGGCGTTGATTTTAGCGGCTGCAATGATGAAGACCGGTTTAAGTCGAAGGCTTTCCCTGATGATGATCTCCAAGTTCCAGGATAGTCCCCGAAAACTGATCGTAGGGATTTTAGTTACCTGCGCCCTGTTTTCCTTCATAATGCCCGAGCATGCTGTAGCGGCCATCATGTTTCCGGTGGTTATGGTGATCGCTAATAATCTTGATATAGAGCCTCAGAAGAGTAATTATGGAAAGCTTCTTTTTCTATCAATGGCCTGGGGGGCTATTATCGGAGGGATTGGCACTTTCCTGGGAGGTGCCCGGAATCCTCTTGCTATTGCCTTTCTAAAAGATAATGCAGGTATTAGCATTGGCTTTTTCGAGTGGTTTCTGGCTACTTTCCCTTTGGTAGTGATCCTATTACTCATTGCTGTTTACATTCTTTTCAAGTTTTTCAAACCAGAGCCTTTGAATATCAGCCAAGCGATCCTGGGTTTACAGGATGAGCTAAAAAAAATCGGCAAATTCACAATTCCTGAGAAAAAAGTGGCATTTATTGTAGCGCTTACGGTTATTTGCTGGGTATTTGTTAGTGGACGACTTGGATTAGCAGTTATCGCGCTACTTTCCACCTGTTTTTTATTTATACTCAATCTTATTAAATGGGAGGATGTAGAGAGTTATGTTAACTGGGGAGTAATCCTGATGTATGGCGGCGCCATTTCTCTGGGGGCTGCTTTGGCCCATACCAAAGGAGCTGAATGGTTAATGACCTGGTTACTGGATAATTCCCACATTTCACCGCTTTTATTTATTGCCTTGATCGCACTAATCGCAAAGATAATTACCGAAGGTATCAGTAATACTGCCGCGGTAGCAATTTTGCTGCCCATTGCCTTTGCTATCGGGCCCCAAGCTCATATTAATCCTAAAGTACTGGTTTTTGCTGTAGCCATCCCTTCTGGTCTTACGTTCATGCTTCCAATTGGAACTCCTCCCAGTGCCATAGCCTACTCATCAGGATATTATATGATCAAGGACATTTTAAAGCCAGGCCTGATTATGAATATTCTGGCCTGGTTGCTCTTTTTAATAATTGGTTTGGTTTATTGGCCATTAATAGGTATTGATATATTGAATTAATTCGGAGGATATAAGTAATGAAAACGGTAATGGTGGTATTTTCTTCTGTCTTTATCCCACGGGAACTCGCAGAATTTTCTCTGGATTATGCCGCTAAAAATGGGGCACAGTTGCTCTTACTGGATGTTCTGGAAAAAGAGGTCTCCGGCCAAACACTTCGGCTTTCCTGTGACATCGGTTTTCTGGGCCGTGTTGTCCGGGAAAAACTTGAGCAGGAGATTTCTGATGTCCAACGACAGGTAATCTCTAAAAAATTATGTGCAATCAAGTCCATAGCTGACAAAATAGGCATTCCGGTTAAGATCATTTTAATAGAAGGCCCTTACATTTCAAGTATTTTGGAAGTAGCAAGGGAGAATAGTGTAAACACTATTATTGCTGAGAAATTGGTGAAAGAAATAGGGGAAAAAGGATATTCGGTAATAGATGTAAAAAACAAGAAGGAGGATTAACTATGTCTCAAAAAGGATTCACCCTTTGGTTCACCGGTTTGCCTTGTTCGGGTAAATCGACCGTAGCGGATGCAGTTGCGGAAAGGCTTAAAAAAGAGGGCTTCAAGATCGAGCGTCTGGATGGTGATATTGTCCGTCAGAGTCTCACCCGCGATCTTGGCTTTAGCGAGGAGGACAGGAACGAGAACATTAAACGGGTTACTTTCGTAGCCAAATTATTAAGCCGCAATGAAGTCGGGGTTTTGGCCGCATTCGTCTCCCCTTACCGTTCCATCCGTCAACATGTCAGAGAAGAAACCACGAATTTTGTTGAAGTATTCGTCAAATGCCCGTTGAGTGTCTGCGAAAAGAGGGATGTCAAGGGAATGTTCGCAAAAGCCAGAGCCGGTATAATTAAGGATTTCACCGGTATTGACCATCCATTCGAAGAACCTGAAAATCCCGAGATTACTCTCGAGACCGATAAAGAAACCATTGATGAGAGTACTGAAAAGGTGATCAAGGGCTTAAGGGAAATGAAGTTAATTTCTGAAATTAGAAGTTCTGAAGCCTATAGCCCAGAAGAAGAGGAAGAAATTAAAAAGCGTTTAGAGTCCCTGGGCTATCTCTAAACCAGGAAGGATAAATTCATTATGATATTTCGAAAACGCAAAAGCTCCAAGAAAGTATTCGTTCTTAGTCTTGATGGTACCCCATTTACCTTTCTTGATAAACTTATATCAGAGGGTTTAATGCCCAATTTTAAAAGCTTATTGGAGATCGGCTCTATGCGCCGTATGCATTCGGTTATTCCCCCGATCTCCTCTGTTGCGTGGAGCAGTTTTATGACTGGCAAGAATCCTGCAAAGCACGGGATTTTCGGCTTTGTGGACCGCAATCCCAACCCCATGGAAATGCTCATACCTACCGGTAAAGACATCCGTACAGAAACCCTCTGGGAATACATCAGCAGTCATGGTAAAAAAGTAATCGTCATGAATGTCCCGGAAACCTATCCCCCTCGAAAGGTTAATGGGATACTTATCTCCGGCTTTCTTGCCTCTGAAATCGATAATGCCGTTTATCCTTCCAGGGAGGTCAAAACCTTCAAGGACCGTGGATATGTTATCGATGCAGATTCCGGTAAAGCGCGTGAGAATAAGTCCGAATTAATGCATGACCTCTTCTTTATCCTGGAAAAAAGGATGGAGGTCGCTCGTTATCTCTATAAGAACAGGGATTGGGATTTCTTTATGTGCCATATTATGGAGACCGACCGCATTAACCATTTCTACTGGAAAGATTATGAAGAAAATGGTGAATACCATGACCATTTTCTGAGATTTTATCAGCAGATCGACAGGATCATCGGAGGGGTCATTGAGGATATTGGTGAGGAGGTCTCTCTACTCCTCCTCTCTGACCATGGTTTCTGTGGGATAAAAAGCGAGGTACAACCCAATAAATTATTGCTTGACAATGGTTTGCTACAATTCAAATCTATTCCTCCTCAAAGAGGATTATTGGATATTGCACCTGAAACCAGGATCTACAGCCTGATACCAGGACGGTTCTATGTTAATCTTAAAGGGAGGGAGGAGCATGGAACGGTTAACCCTGGTACGGAGTATGAGGAGGTAATAGAGCAAACCATTGAACTCATGACCAATTTAAAGGACCCAGAGGGCATGCCGGTGGTCAATAAATGCTACCGAAAAGAGGAAGTCTATAGCGGTGATCTTATGGATCAGGCACCCGATATGGTGGTTCTCCCTGTCGATGGTTATGATTTCAAGGGACAACTATATCCGGAATCCCTCTTCGGTCATACCCATCTCCAGGGTATGCATACCTATGACGATGCTTTTATGTATATACGCAATAAGGCGTTCAAGGCTATCGACCCGATCTATGTGTACGATGGATTCGCAACAATATTGCACCTTATGGACATACCCTTGCCGGGCAACCTTGACTCCAGGATCATAGTATAAATTTAATGGATAATTCATAATGAGGAGGTTAACGTGAATGATCAATCTGTTCAAATAGAGATTCCCAAATCGCTATTTGCAAAAATCGAAGAACACCTTTGTAACACCAAGTTCTGTTCAGTTTCTGATTATATTGTGTATGCTACCAGAATGATACTTGACAAAGAAGAACAGCATGATTCAGGCCTGTCCGATATGGAAAAGGAAAGTATCAAGAAGAAATTGCGTGATTTAGGTTATATTAAATAGTGCAAGGAGATAAAATGCAAAAACCACATGGCGGAAAACTTGTAAACAGAGTTCTTTCGGAAGAAGCCCGAAAGGATTTGCTTGGACACATAGATGAATTCCCCAGGCTGGCAGTTGACAAAGATGCAGCCAAGGACATTGAGAACATTGCTGTTGGGGTATTCAGCCCCCTGCAGGGATTCGTATGCAAAGAAGATTATGATTCCATCATTCACCGCAGCAGGCTTGCCAACGATACCGCCTGGACAATCCCATTGACCCTGGACATCGAACCGGCCTTAGCCAATAGGCTGACCATTGGCGATAAACTTCTGCTCACCTACAATAATGAACCCCTCGCTCTCCTCTATATCGAGGATAAATATAGCCTCAATAAGGAGGAATACTCAAAGAATGTTTTCGGAACAACCAGTCCCGACCACCCTGGGGTCTCTAAGATCAATAATATGAATGAAACACTCCTGGGAGGGCCTATAGACCTTATCAATAAAACTCCTAAGGAATATTACAAGTATAGCCTGGCTCCCATCGAAACCAGGATCCTGTTTGAGGAAAAGGGTTGGAGGACTATCGTCGCCTTTCAAACACGTAATACTCCGCACATAGGACATGAGTATGTTCAAAAGGCTGCCCTTACTTTCGTTGATGGGATACTTATTAATCCCTTGATTGGCAGGAAGAAATCTGGTGATTTCAAAGACGAGGTCATTCTCAAATCCTATGAGGTTCTTATGGAGCATTATTTTCTGAAGGAGAACTCACTGCTGGCTATTTTGGAGACTGAGATGCGCTATGGGGGACCCAAGGAGGCTATTTTCCATGCAATAATGCGAAAGAATTTCGGTTGCACGCATTTCATAGTTGGCCGGGACCATGCTGGTGTGGGAAATTTTTACGAGCCATTTGCTGCACAGGAAATATTCGATGATTTTCCGGATCTGGGCATAACCCCACTCTTCTTCCGTTCCTTCTCATACTGCAAGAAATGCGGGTCAGTAGTTAACGAGAAGATTTGTCCCCATCCCATTTCCGATCACATCATGTTCAAAGGCACCGAGATCAGAAACCTGCTCCAAAAGGGGGAAAGACCATCTGAATTACTGGTCAGACCGGAAGTAGCTGATATTATTATTCAAAATAAAAATCCATTCGTCGATTAAACAATAAATCACGATGAGGAAAATAACTTCAATTGCCCCCTTTTTAGTCTGTCTTCTGAGCCTTACGGGAGCTTTTAACCTCTTTGGACAGCCTTTCTGGAACGACGATGATTTCAGTCAGTTTGAGAGAAGCTACCAGCGTTATTGCGACGGGTCGAAAGCTCTTTTTCCACTTGAATACAACTCCGCTCTTCGTTTGTCTTACCCCCTTAAACTCAGCCAGCTTGTGCAATTCTACGCTGATTGGCAATTGCTGGACCCTGACTCTGCCGATCACGGGGGAATAATTGAAGCGGAAAGCGGTGAATTAAGGAATGTCATTCAAACCGACAATACTCAGGAAGTCATCTGGGATTGGTGTTATTTTCACGATTATACCGGCCGTACAACATATAATCATCATCTTGAGTATGCATGGAGCTATGTAATGCGATTCCCGGCTTACGAGGAAGAGCATTCCGCCTCCAGTTACTATTATCCGGTTTGGAATTGTGGACTGGGTCTGCTGGCTGAAATGCAGTACCGCCAAGCCTATGGCGACACAACATACTCCGGATATGCAGATAGCTGCGCTCAGCATATAATCAACAATCCCCTGTCCTTCACCCATTCAGAACCCTATTACCGCATCCTCCATCCTATGGTTACCGGATTCTGCGCCGGTGCTCTTTACCTCTATGGATTGGAAACCGGTAATGAGTACTATAGATCTGAAGCTCTGGAGTGGGGTAGTCTGGTCAAGGAATGGATAGAAGACTATCCCTCTCTGCATCTCAACTGGTCGGTCTGGGCAATGTCATCGGGTACTGCTATGTGGGGCGTACTCAATTCTTACTTCCGGGAATACCCCGAGGAAGCCGGGGACTGGATCAGTTATTATTCCCGGTATTTACCGGAAATGGCAGACCCCGCAACAGAATATGATCCCTACCTCTGGGATAACTCCTGGAATATCTGGTACGCAAATTGCTACCGGACAATCTGCGAATTTCTGCCTGATTCGGTATTTTACCATCGTTTCCGCCATATTTTCGACTACTTGCTCTCTCAGGACACCGATAACGACGGTGGTATCCCCTCTTCATTTATGCACCCCCCGGAAGAAGATATGACCTGGATCTCCGCCTATTTGATACTGATGGGACTTCCCGATATCCTGGATTCCATTCCCGGGACAGATGCTGGAGCAATTGAGATTAACCTTGAATACCGCAGTCCCCTCACGCTTTACGATACAGTTGCGGTTAATTTCACCATTGCCAATTTCGGCAAAAATAATCTGGACCATGTTTTCCTGACCTTATATGCGGATAGCATCATTCTGCTGGATACATCTATCTCCTTGGCTTACGGTCAGAATTTCTCACTGGATAATCCCGTAAAATGGGTTCCAGCTTCCGAAGAAATCCACTACATTATCCTCCAAACATCTACACCTGGAGACGAGAATAATACTAATGACACCCTCACAACGATGCTTGAGATCACCCCTCTTGGGACGGTTCAGGGCTTCATACTCGGTACTTCTGGAAGCGGCATTTTCTCTGAAATACTATTCAATATTTGCCAGGATACAACGCTCTGGGTATATACAAATTCTTACAGCGATAGTTTTTCTGGATATTTCTCACAGGATCTTCCCGCCGGATACTACAAGCTGCACTTATTACCCCAATTCCCCAATGTGGAATCGGAAACCGATTCGCTACTAGTATCTCCCGGCGAGACTACATTCATCGAAATTGCCCCTCCGGTCGCGGACCTTATGCTGGTTGATGACGATGCCGGAAATAATTACGAGGAATACTACCAGCACGCCATGGATAATCTGGGTATCCGTTACTATCACTGGGATTACCAGCTCAGGGGACTATTTCCGGTTAATCAGTTGGCAATGCTAAATACACCGGTAGCGATATGGTTCACTGGGGATTGTTCCACTGCTACTATTACTGAAGCTGACCAGGATACCCTGATCCGAGCTATGGAGAGAGGGTTCAACCTGATCATCACCGGTCAGGGCATTGGCGAGGATCTGGGCAGTACCGGATTTTATGCTGATTTCCTTCAAGCCGAATACCTTGGGAATACCAGTCAGTTCATCCTTGAGAGCATTTCTGGGGATGATGTATCCGGTTCACTGAGAATGATCATGCTTGGGGGTAATGGTTCTGCAAATAACCAGGAGGCCCCCGACATTATCGGACCTTCACCCCAAGCGGCTCCACTATTCCGCTATGCCGGTGATACCACAGGGTATGGAGGCTTGAGATACTCCAATCCATCAAGCGGAGCTAAATTAGTGTACCTGGGGTTCGGAATGGAGGGCATGGCCGATAATCCCGCCTTCGCCACCCGGGAGGAGCTGCTTTGGGCCGTCCTGGAATGGTTCGACAGCTATTACGATATCCCCCAAAGACCATCTGCTCCTCATTACTTCGAATTGCTTTCAGCTTACCCAAATCCATTCAATTCCATGGTTAACCTGAAACTCATGGTCCACGCCAAATCAGTTATTCACTACCAATTTTATGATCTTAGTGGCAAACTGATTGACAGTTCAAGATTGTTTCCGGAACGTCCCGGAGAATCTATCATTAAATGGGAGCCTGACTTAACCCTGCCTTCCGGGATTTATTTTTTCCGGGCAGTAAGCCAGGACCGTATTATCACCCAAAAGCTATTACTTCTTAAATAGTAGCAGGGTTTAGAGACTTAATATGGACAAGCGATTTAAAGTCCAGGTTTAGACCCCTTCAAAAGCCATGCTTCTGACGTTTAACCCGAAAAATGTAGTTGATAATGTTGAATATACGTTATATATTGGTGAACATGGGTTTATGAGTATTACGAATTGTACGAAAAAATGCAAATTTACTTGCTAAAGAAAATTAAAAACGCTTAATTTCTCATATAGTTTTCTACTCAAAAAAAAAGAGGTAAAGATGAAATATTTTTTAATTGGGTGGGTTTGGTTATCTGTTATCATTGTTTTCCTGTATGCAGATAGCAGCTACGTATCCGGGTCCGTGACCGGAACCTGGGAAGCGGAGCATTCACCATACATGATCACCGGGGATATCGATATTCCCATTGGTTGCACTCTGGTAATATCTTCCGGTGTTGAGGTTGTCTTTACCGGTCATTATGCATTTCGTATTTATAGCGATGCTATTCTGAGGGCAATAGGCGAAGAAGATGACTCTATCCTTTTCACGGCAACAGATACCATATTGAGCAGTTCTTCCGGAGGACATGGCGGTTTACGTTTTTTGCATTGCGATAATAGTTGCAGTCTTTACTATTGCCGGGTTGAGTATGGAAACGCACTTACCGGTACTTCTGATAACCGGGGTGGAGGAGTCTATTGTTATTACACGAGTCCTTTTATAATTAATTGTACAATCACCAAAAACAACGCGGAGGAAGGTGGTGGGATATATTGTAATGTATCCAATCCAATTATCGAGGGTTGTGGCATTAGCAATAACCAGGCTGAATCTGGCGGAGGATTGAGCTTATATCAATCGGGGGCATCAATCAGCCATTGTAATATCATTGATAATCGCGCCGATGAGGGGGGTGGTATTGAGTGTTATTTCTCCAGTCCTCATATCGATCATTGCATCTTCCGGGGAAATCTTGCAGCAATGCGTAAAGGGGGAGCGATATCCTGCCAAAATTCGCATCCTGAAATCGGTTTTTCACTGATACTCTATAATACAGCCCGGTTTGGCGGTGGAATAGGCAGCGATGATTCACACCCTAATATTTTCGGTAATTACATCCAGTTCAACACGGCAACCTATGATGGTGGCGGGATTTACCTAAATAATTCCAATCCCACCCTGGAAAATAATATTATCGCAGATAACGAAGCAGCTTATTATGGGGGCGGATTATGTCTTACTGAATCTTCACCGGTAGTAATCAATTGCACAGTAAGTCAAAATGAAACCGGTGATATCGGGGGCGGGTTATATGCCGGTAAGGGTTCATCACCGGTCCTCTTTAATACGATTTTCTGGGCAGATAACGCTCTTTCCGGAAACGAAATCTACCTGAAGAGGTGGACAGGCAATCCGTGTTCCTTGTTTGTAGCATACTGCAATATAGATTCATTTGAGTGTCAAATTGAAGATGATGCCGGGGCGATCATCTGGGGCGAGGTGATTCTGGCCGGGGATCCACTTTTCGAGTCCTCATTTCACCTAGGGCACAGATCCCCCAATGTAAATACCGGAGCGGAGAAAATGGAGTCTTTCCGGGGTGATTCATTCTGGGCGCCTTCGGTGGATATTGATGAGGAGGCAAGGCCAATGGTTGAATTCTGGGATATTGGGGCGGATGAATCACCCTATACTGCCATCGGGAATAGCCTTCTCGCGCCGGTCTCAAATGCCCTTATGGCCTATCCCAATCCTTTTAATGCCAGCCTGCTGATCGAGCTATCCGAACCCTGTAATCTGGGTATCTACGATCTTTCCGGCAGGTGTATTTATGAATTGAAAGACTTACGTATCCTGGGCGAACCAAGAATAAGATGGGAACCCCATTATGAGCTTAGCAGCGGCCTATATCTTCTGAAAGCAGATTATGCTAATCGCACTGAAACTGCCAAAGTAATTTTCATGAAGTAAAGCTCTTCAGGAGGTTCTTGATCAGGGTTTTCCGGATGCTACCAGGTTCACTTCTATTTCCTTCACCGTTGTATTATGGGCGAAATCTTCACCCCAGACCTTCAGGACATATTTCCCGGCCATAAGATTCATAGGCAATGTCAAATAACCAACT
>JAFGGQ010000141.1 GCA_016930435.1 bacterium | reverse complement strand
AGATCCCTTAGCTTTCTCCTGGGATTCAATGCAAATTTTATCTGATTCTCTGTTCGGAGCCTTGTACGATACATTTAGAATATGCCTTGAAGCCTTCGATAATGCCGGGTTTTGCGGAGCAAATGGAGATACCCTATGCCATTATATTTATATCGATGCAGAGGGCCCTCATTCCTGGTTGTTATTACCCCCCCTGAATACATATACAGCATGTAATTTCCAGAACCTCTATTTCTACATAAATGACCCTAACGGGATCAATCCCGCTTCTATTCAGGTACTTGTTAACGGCGTGGTCTATGAAATCGGGGATTTGGAACTTAGATATTTCGCGGATACCTTAAGGTTTGTTCCTTCCCTGCCCTGGAGCGACGGGGAAACGGTCTCCGGCAGCCTTTACACCGCAAACGATATACACGGTAATCCCCTGGAGAGTATGTCATATTTCCAGTTCACCGTGGATTTAAGTCCCCCTTATTTCAGGGATCAGTTCCCTGCATACGGAGGTGTTGTAACTACTCTTTCACCGGAGATCGGGATAGTAGTATTGGATGAAATAGGAGAGGTCAACTGGAATAGCTTGATTATAAACTATGGTGGCGATTCCTATACGCTTTCTGATCCCGGAATCTACAGGGAAGATTCTCTTCTCCGCCTAGATATGGTTGAATTAAGTGATTCACTTTCCGGAGGAGACACCATATTTATTTGCCTACAGATCCAGGATTCAGTTGATTTTTGCAGCCCCCATATAGCAGATACCTGCTGGCTCTTCTATATTGCCAGCTCACCCCCGATAGCGGAAATTCGGGAGCCCTTCGAAGGAGCCATCAGCGCTTGCCCGGATCAAAGCATACTGGTTTATATCTTCGATACAGAAGGAATAGACACCGCATCAATTCTAATTGCGGTAAATGGCATTGATTATGACCTGGCTTCCGATGAGCTTGAATTGATCTCCGATTCGCTAATTCTCTTTTCTCCATCCAGTCCATACCCGGAGGGTGAGAGCCTAACGGTTTGTGTAAATTCGCTGAACGATGTTCTTGGAAATCCTTTGCCCCTGCCGGTCTGTTCCTATTTCCATGTTGACCTTTCACCGCCCGGATTCCTTTCCGTTCCTGGTCACGGGGCACGTCTGTCAGATACCCTTTCTAATATAGAAATAGAAATATGGGATGATTTTTCGGAAGCAGGATGGGATAGCCTTCAGGTGGCCGGCATCTGGTATGTTACTGGTGATCCCGGAATTTCCTGGACTCCGCCTGGATTAGTCTTCGATCCCGCTGCTGCCGGAATAGAGCGCCTACCCGATACCCTAAATGTCTGCCTCGCCGTATGCGATGCCCCTGATTATTGCGAACCTAATTGCCTGGATAGCTGTTGGGTATTCTATATCTCAACCGAACCGCCTGATGTTTGGCTGATCAACCCCGAAGAAGGTTCGGTATCATCCTGCCCGGATCAGAACGCCGTGTTCTTCTTCCGGGACGAAGATGATATACAGCCTAATTCCATTGAACTTGAGGTTAACGACTCACTCTTTAGATACCCTCATCCATACCTGAATTTCAGTAACGATACCCTTTGTTTCGAACCAGGATATGACTTCGAGCATAATGATACCATCCGGTTCCTGTTAACTGCTGAAGATACCCTGGGCAATATGATCTCGCCTCCTTTCACGGCTTTCTTTTTAATTGACCTGGAACCACCTGAGATTATATTCCATTACCCACTGAATAATGAGATCGTTTATGATACCCTTCAACCGGTGACAATAATATTTGACGATACTCCCGCAGGCATTGACCCCTCAAGTCTTTCCCTGGAAGTTGCAGGGAGAACCTATAGCAGTGAGGTTTTTTGGGATGGGGATACCATGATCTTTTATCCCCTCTCACTGGGGATCGTATTCAATGAACGGGATACTATACTGGTGAGTATTAATGATCTGGCTGATTCAACACTCTATTGCGCACCTAATCACATTCCGGATAGTTACCAATGGAGCTTTATTATCGGGGATGACGATACCATCTGTCCTGAATTCAGCGAATTTCAACCCCAGGCGGTATTCCAGGGCGATACCTTCTTGATAAGCTGTTTGATCTCCGATACCTCCGGTATCTTTGCAGAAAGTACCTATGTTCTTTGGGATATTGATGGCTCACTGAGCAACGGAGGGGAACAGGTAACTCCTATGGAAATAGACCCTTCAGGACCAACTGGTCCGGTTGATTTTAACTTTATTACCTCGGATTTCCTTCCGGGATTATCGCAGAGCGATGATTTTGTGTATTCGATCTGTGCTTACGATAATGATTTTGATCATAATAATCCCGCTGATCGCTATAAATGCTTCAGTGATGAACAGGTAGTATTCTCCGGTAATGCCCGGTTCCACTATGGCCCTGCTTGCTCATTGGGGAGCATTACCGGTGATGAGCTTTTCTGCATCGGTGATACGGCTTGGTGTTCCGGGGTTCTGGTTAATTTAGGCCAGGCCAATATTATTCTCGAGGATGCTTATTTTGGCTCACAGGATTTTCAGGTGAGATGGGATTCAGGGGTAACCCTTCCCGGCGACTCCGTTATTCTGGAGATCGGTTTCTTGCCACAACAGGAGGGGGAATTCTCGGATACCTTGATTTTGGCTTATTCTATTTCATGGAAGGATACTGCCTGGTTGTATATACCCTTCAGCGGGACTGCTGTGGATTGTTATGCGGAATTCAGCGCATTGCCAAATCCCTTCACCCCGAACGGGGATAATTACAATGATTATGTCTATTTTACTATTCCCAATCCCTATGGCGAAAAGGTTACAATAACGATCTATAATTATAACAACATGAAGGTGACCACTATAGAGGGCGAGGGCACTTCGGCAATCTGGGATGGCCGGGATGATCAAGACCGGGAGATGCGTCCCGGAGTCTATTTT
>JAFGGQ010000140.1 GCA_016930435.1 bacterium | reverse complement strand
ATTCAGGAGTAATCCACAAAATATGAAGCCTGTTGATAAAAGGCAGGCCATTACTCAATGAAAATATTAAATATCAAAATGAAAAAACAACCACAACGATAATATACACTGAAGAAAATTGACCATAAATGTTCTTTAAAAACTGAATAAAAAAATCCTTTTTTCCCACCTTCTCTGCGAACTCTGCGGCTTCTTTGCGAAAGCCAACGTAGTTGGGTACTCTGCTGTAAAAACAAGGCAATATTCAGTTATTATCGCTTTTATTCATTATAGGAATCAGTTTTGCCAATATTGGGAAAAGGATAGCAAAGATAAGCACGTTAGAAATTATATGAATAAGGCTGAAAGAGAGCCCGGCGATGAGGAATACGATCAGGGTTTCCCGTGAAGCTGCGGCGATATATGCTCCCAGGTTGGTTAAAAGGTCATAGGCAAGTGTAGCCAGCAGTCCCCAGAATCCCGCCCAGAGTGAATTAATGAGAGTGTATTGAGGTTTAAAGCAGAACCTTCGATAAATTCCGCCGGTAAGTCCTATGATCATACCTCCCATTATCTGTGCAAGTAACACTGGCGGCGGTGCAATCCCGAACGGGTTCAGTACAGAGTAGAGAAAAAAGCCGATAGCGCCGACCAGCATCCCATAAGGAATTCCCAGCAGAAAACCGCTGAAAGCTAATATCAGGCTTACGATCTCGAGATTGGGAATTGGTGCCAGAAGGTATCCGAATCCCACTGCCAGGGCGATAAGTAAACCGCCATAGGTAGTTTTACTAACCGTTTATCCCTCCTTTAAGCATTGGGATACGCAGTCCCATTTTTTTAGCATTATCGATGGCTAATTTATATCCTGCGTCAGCATGGCGAATCACCCCGCTTCCCGGATCATTTTTTAATACCAGTTTCAGCCGGCGATCCATCTCTTCAGTTCCATCGCAAACGATGACCATACCGGCATGCAGACTATATCCTATACCCACCCCGCCGCCGTGGTGGAAACTTACCCAGGATGCTCCGGAAACTGCATTCAGGGCGAAATTCAGGAGGGGCCAGTCGGCGATGGCATCGGAGCCATCGAGCATGTTCTCGGTTTCCCGATTGGGTGAAGCAACGCTGCCTGCATCCAGGTGGTCACGCCCGATAACAATAGGGGCTTTTACCTTGCCGCTTCGCACCATTTCGTTAAAGGCTAGTCCTGCTTTATCCCGCTCACCGTATCCCAACCAGCAGATACGGCAGGGTAGCCCCTGGAAAGCTACACGTTCACGGGCTAATGTCAGCCAACGCTTTAAGTGGGTCTTTTGGGGAAAAAGCTCCATCAATACCTCATCTGTTTTATAGATATCCTCGGGATCGCCCGAGAGTGCAGCCCATCTGAAGGGACCCTGCCCCTCACAGAATAAGGGCCGAATGTAGGCAGGCACGAATCCGGGATATTTCCAGGAGCCATCGTGGTTCTTAATTTCATCTTCCTGGATATAACCGCCAGCTAATGCATTGCCCCGGAGATTGTTGCCATAATCGAAGGTTTCTGCCCCCCTGTTCTGGAGGGTGGTCATCAACCGCACATGCTTAGCCATGGATTGAAAGGAGAGCTTCTTGTAGCGTTCAGGATCTGTCTTCTGCATCTCCAGCGCACTCTCTAAACTTAAACCTTGCGGGAAATACCCAACCAGCGGATCATGGGCGGATGTCTGGTCGGTGAGCAGGCAGGGTGTAATGTTTTGTTCTACAAGGGCTTCCAATAGATCAATTACGTTCCCGTGCCAGACAATGCTTTTAGCGACGCCTTTATCCCTATATTCAAGCGCCCTTTTAATGGCTGTATCCAGATCTTCTTCGAGCTCGTCCAAATATCTTGTTTTCAGGCGCTTTTCGATACAGTCTTTGTTTACCTCAGCGGCCAGGTAAGTAGCATTGTTCATGGTTGCCGCCAGGGGTTGGGCACCTGACATTCCCCCGCACCCACCGGATACTATTAGATGATGCCTAAGGTCATCGGTCCCGAATTTTTTGCGCCCTGCAGCGGCGAAAGTTTCGTAGGTGCCCTGTAGTATCCCCTGGGTGCCTATATAGATCCATGATCCTGCGGTCATCTGGCCATACATGATTAGCCCTTTCCGTTCCAGCTCGTGGAAATGCTCCCAGTTAGCCCAATGGGGGACTAAATTGGAATTGGCGATGATCACCCTGGGCGCTCCCGTGTGAGTCTTGAAAACCCCTACCGGCTTGCCCGATTGGACCAGCATGGTCTCATCGTTTTCCAATTCTTTCAAAGTATCGATAATAACCTGGTAAGCTTCCCAGGAGCGCGCCGCCTTGCCGGTTCCCCCATAAACTATCAGATTGCGAGGGTCCTCACCGACCTCCTCATCAAGATTGTTCATCAGCATTCGCATCGCCGCTTCCTGTTGCCAGCCTTTACAGTGTAATTTTGACCCCGTGGGGGCTTTTATAGCTTTATATTCCATGGCATTCCTCCCGTGATGGTTGAACTCCTTCTGCAATAACATTAATTTAAATTCCGATGGGGTAGTTAGCAAGAAGTTTATAGAAGTATCTTAAAAAATGGTTGATATGCAATTTTGATGGATAATATCATTAAACATTTACCAGTCATCCATTTGTCTGGTTTATTTGAATTATTTATCCTTAAGTGCCTTTTTTTGCGGTTAATTCAAACATGTGTCTTTTTTAAAAAGCATTT
>JAFGGQ010000139.1 GCA_016930435.1 bacterium | reverse complement strand
GGCACCAACCCCCATCTGGTTGGGCCACTCTTTGACGATACCGTATTTGTGGCTTCCTATTCGAAACATTTCCGGTGTGTAGTAGAGAAGGAGCCGTTCTCCAATACACTGGGTTGGCTCGGTATAAACTCTGATGTTTATTATGGGGCCGCTTCCAATTACCGCGAAGAGTGGTTCGAGGAAGGTTCTATGCCTCAATTGTCGGTATCCGATCCGGATCTGGACCCGGCAAACGGATTGCGCTACCTTTACTCTCACTGGAGCGACGGGGGCGCCCGTACCCATTTTACCGCTCCCATAATTGCACCCACTATATTTACCGCATTCTATGACAAGCAGTTCCAGTGTACCGTCCAAAAATCTCACCTTCGAAACTATGGGGATATAATTATTGATGGGGTTACTTACCCTAACACCTTCGAGCAGAATTTCTGGACTTACTCCGGCTCTACCTATGAATTGACAGTTACCACTCCCGACGGCGCTGGTGATACCCTTTACAATTTCGATCACTGGAGCGAGGGTGGAGACCCCAGTCCTACACATATTACTCTGCCCGTGGATACCAATACGGTTTATACTGCAGTTTATGATACCGAGTACATCACGATAGAACTGACTGCAATACCCTCTTCATGGGATCTGGGTATTATTGGTCTTTATGATACCCGGACAATGACCGAGGGGGAGGTAATTATTCTCGGTGTGCGTAGTCCATATAATGTGAATCTGGGTCTGAGAATTGCCAATACAGGTTTATTCTGGAGCTCGGGTTACGCTCCTGATGAGGATAAGTTTGTCCTACGGGCCAGGTTTGATGATAATTATTTTCCGCCACCCCTCTTCCAGCCTTCACTGGACTACGTGAAAACAACCTTAACCTGGGCTACAGAGGATGTTTTCGGTCCGGGCGGGATCAATATCCCTTCGGATTCCTCGGAGAACTTATGGCTTCAGTTCATTGCGCCGGTATTAAGCACTACTTTCGATCCTCAGACCATCATATTGGAGGTCTGGGTGCAGGTGGATCTGCCTTAATTTAGGAAGGGAGAACGATAATATCGATTATAAAGCAGCCTGTCGGAGCTAAATGACCCGGCAGGCTGTTTTTTTAAATAAGGGTCAGGACAATATGAATGCTAAAACCCGCTTATAAGAGAAATGACCATGCCTCGATTTGTATTAATAGTAGGAATGATTTTACTGGCGATACTGCTGGTTTTTACGGTTTGCCTTTTGGAAAAGTCGGTTTGGAAGATCGATTATCTGGAGGATCAATTGTGGTATTCACGTTTTGAGAAACAACATCTCCGGGATAACCTGGATGATATAGCCTTTCTGGAAGAGTTGGAAAAAAGCAGGATAGTTTCACTGGAGCTGGAGAAAGAGGCTCTGCAAATGAAGGGATATTATCTGGTAGTAAATTTGGGTGAATGTTCTTTTGAATTGAGGAAGGGGAATAAGATATTACGCTCGGGAAAGTGTGGTATAGGGAAGGGAGAGACAAATGAGCGGGGTAAAAGTTGGGATTTTGATACCCCTTCAGGGGAATTTCATATTCGTGAAAAGGTAACTGATCCCTGGTGGAACCGTCCGGACTGGTTCTGGGAGGAGCGTGGTATGGCAGTTCCCGATTCGTTCATCGGGATAAGTACGCGGCTCCGGCCGGAGGATGCTCGTAGAGCTTATAACCGGCTTTCGGAGCAGGATAAGCTAAAGGTGCGTATGGTTCCGGGTTACCTGGGAAAATATGTGCTGGGTCTTGGTGATGGTATATTGATACATTATGGCCAGGAATTAGGCCGGCGAAGCAGTCACGGATGTATCCGAATGAGCAGAGCGGATGTCCGGGCCATATATGAGGTGCTTGGCGTTGGGGATCCGGTATTTATATATTAATAGAGAACTGCCCCTTGGGATTACCCGAATATGGTTTTTAAAACATCTTCAGTGGTAGTGATAGAAGCAAATCCATAAGCCAAATTTAGTAAACTTGCCAGGTGCATCTGCTCGGTCATGGAGGCGGTAGCATCTGCCAGGAAGAAGACCCTGAAATCCCGCATAAAAGCTTCACGGGCAGTAGTTTCACAGCACAGATTTGTCATTACCCCGGCAATTAGAAGGTCCTTTATTCCGGCTCCCCTTAATATTATTTCAAGATCAGTATTGTAGAAGGCTGAATAGCGGTGCTTGGTAATGACTTTGTCATCGGGTAAAGGGGCTATCTGCGAACAGATCTGAGACTCCGTTGAGCCCTCCTTGATCATGTCTTTCCACCACCAGCCCATCGCTCCCGCGTCACGACCGTCGGGATGGTGTTCATGACGGGTATAAATTACGGGCAGTTTAGCTTTTCTAAAAGCACCGAGCAGGCATTTTATTTGGGGTAGTATCTCCCTGCTGGCCTTCAGGAAAATATTCCCGCCGGGCTCTACAAAATAATTCTGCATATCGACGACCAGCAGAGCGGAATGGGGTGGCTCCAGCTTCATATTGCGCCTGTTAAACGGGGCTATTTCAGAAAGCCACTTCTTTATTGTGGCAGGATCGTATGAGTATGACATATGATTATTTCCCAGATAATTTGAAAGAATGATTTAAATCTCGTTCAGGGCATCCACCATATCTGCTTTCTGAAGTTCCAAAAAGATACTTTCCAGGTCGCCGTTCATTACCTGATCAAGTTTGTAGATGGTCAGGTTAATCCGATGGTCAGTAAGACGGTTTTGAGGGTAGTTATAGGTTCGAATCTTTTCGGAGCGGTCCCCGGAACCCACCTGAAGTCTTCGTTCTTTGGCGATCTGGTCGTGTTGCTTTTCCTGTTCTCTTGCCAGTAAACGGGCTTTTAAAATTTTTAAAGCTTTCGCTTTGTTTTTATGCTGTGATTTCTCGTCCTGGCATGAGACTACCAGGCCGGTTGGGATGTGGGTTATCCTGATAGCGGAATCGGTTTTATTGACATGCTGCCCCCCCGGTCCGCTGGAACGGAAGGTTTCGATTCGAAGTTCATCGGGATTGAGGTCCACCTCAACGTCCTCGGCTTCCGGAAGTATGGCCACGGATACCGCGGATGTATGGATACGCCCGGAACTCTCGGTTTCGGGGACCCTCTGGACACGGTGAATACCACTTTCAAATTTCATGTTCTTATAGGCATCCTCACCCTGGATGGAAAAGGTGATTTCCTTTAAACCACCCAGGTCAGAAGGATTGGAGGTCATTACCTCCAGTTTCCATCCCCTCGATTCTGTATAAAGTGAGTACATCCGGAAGAGGTCGCCCACGAATAAGGATGCCTCTTCACCACCGGTACCCGCTCGGATTTCACAGATGACATTTTTCCCATCCAAAGGGTCTGGGGGAATCAGGGCAAATTTCAGGTTCTCCTCCAGTTCGCTCTGTTTCTCCTCCAGCTCGATCATCTCTTCCCTGGCCATTTCCACCAGGTCCGAATCATTAGAACTCTTGATAAGCCTCTCATCCTCGGCCAAATCCTCTATTATCTTACGGTACTGGTTGGTAAGCCTGATTATATTTTCCAGCCAGCTATACTCCTTGGTGAGTTTGAGATATTCAGTCCGGTTATTAATGATCTTAGGGTCTGCCAACAGTTCAGTTAATTCTTGATAACGGTCTTCCAGATTTTTAAGCTTCTCTAACATTTACTTTAACGCTTCCTTTAAAGCGGTCAGGGCCACCTCGATCTGATCGTCTGATGGTTCAATTGTGGTGATATTCTGTAACCACAGGCCCGGTGCTGACAACCACCGGATGACTATATTTTTCCGGGTTATGGCTTTCCCGCTGAGTTTCAGCCATTCGTAAGATAATCCTGCTACTAAAGGCAGAAACAGAAGATGCCATCCGAAACGCTGGATAATATTGGGAGGATGGCCGAAAAGATGGGCAAAAAGAATGTCAGTAACTGAAAATATAAGGATGGCTAAAAGGGCTACAATAATTATAAAACTGGTTCCGCAACGAGGATGATGGGTAGAAAACTGTCTGGTTCCCTCTACGGTTAATTCCTTACCATGTTCAAATGCAAATACTGATTTGTGTTCCGCCCCATGATATTCAAAAATTCTTTTAATGTCCTTAAGTCTGGATATTATGAACAGATAAAGAAGGAAGATGATCATCCTGAAAAGCCCGGCAAAGAGATTAAAGGTCAGGGCTTCCTTGGAGAACCCCAGCAGGGAGGTCAGGGTTATGGGGAGCAGAAAAAACAGCAATAACCCCATTCCCAATCCGATCACCAGGGCAAACACCAGGGAAAGGGTGGTCCCTTTCGATTTATGGGGAGTTGAAGGCGCTTGTTTATCTTCATCAATATCTGGCGGAATCTCGGAGGTTTTCTCCTCCTCCATGGCTACTTCAGCGGACCAGTTAAGGGATTTAATCCCGATGATAAGCATCTCAAAGAGATTAATAGTGCCACGTACAAGAGGGAGATTAAGTATTTTGTACCTTTTGGCAAGGGATATATAGTCATTAGCCTGAGTAACGATCACCCCGTCCGGCCTTCGGACAGCAGTGACCACACGCTTGGGTGAACGCATCATCACCCCCTCGATAACTGCTTGTCCCCCTACATTTATCTTATCGTCTTTCATTCACTTTCCTTTCTATCGATTGATCTTTGCTCCCACCCTCAAACTGTTTTGAATGTAATTAATATGTGAATCGAAGGGTATGCTATAAATAGAAATAGAGTAAGGGCATGATTAAGCCACGAGAAATACTCCTGTAAAAGGCGTGCATGGAAATATCAGTGTTTATCATTGGAATCGGATTTCAATAATTATTTAAAGATTCTCGTATTTTTTGATCTTATCTACCCGTCTCTTGTGTCTTTCCCCTTCTGAAACATCACCGCTGAAGGGGGTATTGAGGAAGATATCGATCCTTTCACGGGCTTGTTCAAAAGTGGTGAATCCAGCCGGAAGAACCAGGATATTAGCGTTGTTATGTTCACGTGCTAATTGGGCAACGGCTTCAGAATATGCCAGGGCTCCATACACACCCTTTACCTTATTAGCAATTATAGACATTCCTACTCCGGTATAGCATAGGAGTATTCCACGGTCTGCCCGGCCCTCCCGAACAGATAACGCCACCTGATAACCAATATCCGGGTAATCGGTAGATTCCTCGGAGTAACTGCCAAAATCAAGCACTTCATAACCCTTAGCATCAAGATAGTCCTTGATTTTCTTTCTTAAATCAATGCCTCTATGATCTGATCCTATAGAGATTTTTATCATTTTATTCCTCTGTTATCCTGTTCTGGGGGAATATTCCTTTTCTGGATGTCCGATACTAATTTTAGCTGTTCGTTTTCTTCCTGGAGTTGAGAGACCAGTTTTTCCAGCTTTTCGATCCTGGCCATTCGCATTTCCTTAAAGATCCGGTACAGAATGCCTACCGCTGTGAGCAGGATTAAATAAGCCACTCCCAATATGAAATCTTCATGATAGCCTTGGTAATAGCTAATGATGAGGATCAGGTCCAGGGCGATTACGATCAGGGTCCAGATTATCATTTAGTTTCAACGGGTTTATCCGAGCCGAATTCGGCTTCGTAATACCCGATCTTTTGTTTAAGTTTTTCATTTTCCTTGGTCAATCTGGAGCATTTTTCATCCAGGGTTTCGAGCTTGCCCTCCTTGTATTTGATGAAACTGCGGTACAAAACGCCGAGAGCCACAAGCAAAATGGAGTAAGCTATAGCAAGAATACTATCCTGTCCCGCTCCATTATAGATGGACATTAACAATATAAAATTCAAGCTGATGGCCAGTATTATCCAGAATACCATTTGATTTATTTCAGTCCTTGTCCTCAACTACCATACAGCCCAGCGCTATAGAGCAGAGTTTTATCTCCGCAGTATCCGACCGGGAAAGGAGAATGATTGGTATGCTAGCCCCCATAATTATCCCGCCCACTTTGGCTTGAGCAAGGTAGATCAAGGCTTTTACGGTAATATTTCCTGTAGATATATCGGGTACTAAAAAAACATCAGCTTCACCGGCTACCTTGGAATGATAGCCTTTAAGTTGAGCTGCATAATCTGAAATAGCAAGATCCATTGCGATAGGCCCTGCAATGTCAATGTCTCCGAATTCCCCTCTACCGGCCATCTCAACCAATTGCTGAGCATCCAAAGTATCAGGTATCTTGGGATTGACTACTTCCACAGCGCTGAGTACTGCAACCTTAGGTTGGCTTATCCCCAATGCTCCGGCAACTCTCAGGGAATTCTTAAGAATCGCCACTTTTTGCTCCAGGTTGGGAGCCACGTTGATCCCTCCATCAGTGAATAACATCAATTTGGGGTATTTTTCCACCTCCACTACCGCAGTATGGCTTAAAAGTTCGCCGCTCCGAAGCTCGTTTTTCCGGTCCAGTACAGCTTTTAAAAAGGTCCCGGTAGGTACCTTCCCCTTCATTAATAACTCAGCTTCACCACTTTTCGCCAACTCCGCGGTTTTCTGGGCAATCTCCTCGTCACCGGTGATATGAATTATCTTGTAATCACCTTGAAGGCCTACTTTTTCGATAAGGGGCTGGATCTTGTTCCTATCTCCCACGAGTATGGGATAAACGATCTTTTTGTTTACAGATTCATTAATTGCTGTTATAATTTCTGAATTCCCTGCCCCAGCTATTGCCAATCTTCTGGTAGAACAACGATGGATACTATCAAATATCTGATTAAAACTGGTAATAGTTGCAGAAAGTTCAGGCATTGACTTACTCCTTTTAAACCCTTTATATTTCTTAATCAATAACCCTTAACTTAAATAAATTTAGTGCAATGTCAAGCATATTAAATAATGTACCTGTATTCTATAAATATGTTGACAGTTAAAGAAGAGGTGCGTTTATTAAATCTTTATTAACGAAAGTCGGGTGAACTAATGTGCATTTTAACAATTGACATCGGTAATAGCAAAACCAAGCTGGGTTGTTATTCTGACAATGGCGAGGTGAAGCTGGTTGGAAGTTCTCCTACTATGGGGGTATCCGCTGGTATCCGTGCCGAGCTGGAGGAAGTCAAGCGTAATTATCCTATTCAGGGTGTAATGATCTCTTCGGTAGTTCCGCGTACCAGGGATATTATTGTGGAAGCTCTTGAGGACAGTTCATTAGACAAAATTGAGGTTTCATCCGAACTCAACCTTGGACTTGAACTGGCTTATCATAATCCTCGCCAACTGGGTCCGGACAGGATCAGCACGGCTGTGGGTGCTTATTCTTTCTATGGCAAAGTCCAGAACAGTGATGTAATAGTAGTGGATTTCGGAACGGCAATAACGGTGGATTTGGTAAGGGGTGATGAAATGACGGGAGGTGCTATAGTTCCTGGTGTCAGCATGATCCATCATGCCCTGCATCAACATACCAAACTTCTTCCAAGGGTGGAATTTGCTTTTACCGATGATATAATTGGGCAGGATTCCGAGACCTGCATAAGTTTAGGTACCCAGGCAGCGGTATTGGGTGGAGTAGCTTTTTTAATAGAGAGGTATTCAAGCCTATTGGAAAGTGACCCGTTGATCATCCTTACCGGTGGGTACGCCGGCATTGCGCAAGAAAAGCTGAAAAATACTGCGATAGTCGATGAGCACCTTCTGTTTAAAGGGCTTGGTAAAATCTGGGAATTCAACAAAGACAGGCAATAAAGTGTTACATAATGACGAGTTCTATGAATATTGCGGGGTGATACACGTCCATACCAGTGACTCCGATGGTACCAAGACCCATCCCGAAATAATCGGGATCGTGCAAGATATGGGTCTGGATTTCCTGCTCTTCAATGACCACATGACTTTGAAGCATAAGCATCTTGAGGGATGGTACGGCAATGTGCTGGTTATTATGGGTTATGAGATCAACGACCAGGATAACCATAACCATTTCCTGGCGTACTGTCTGGATGAGGTTTTACCCGAGCATTTGAGTTCAGGAGAATATGCTGCAGAAGTAGCACGCCGCGGGGGAGTGGGGATAATTGCCCATCCAGATGAGGTACGTACCTCTGCCAGTTTACCACCTTATCCCTGGACCGACTGGAGCGTTCGGGATTTTAATGGGATCGAGATATGGAACCACCTTTCCGCCTGGACGGAGGGAATTGCATCATCCAGAAAACTGTGGTATTTTACTCATCCCAGAAGCTTTCTCAGTACACCTACACCTAAGATCCTCAGAATCTGGGATGAATTGAACCGCGAGCGTCCGGTAGTCGGAATAGGGTCCACTGATGCCCACGAACATAAATACGGAAAATTTCCTTTTAAGGTCAAAATATTTCCGTACAAGGTACATTTTACGACTATCCGAACACATCTTCTAACCCGTCAACCCTTGCCTGCTGATTTTCCGAAAGCAGAAAAGGAGTTTTTCCGTCTATTGACAAACTGCCAGGTCTATTTTTCGAATTACAGGGTGGCTCAAGCCGACGGTTTCAGATTCTATGTCAGGGCTGACCAGAGCAGGTTAATCATGGGCGAAACCGTTAAATTTAGAGCGGACATGAATTTCTATGTAGAGCTTCCGGAAAATGGGGAGGTCCGGTTGATCGGATCCGGTGAACATTTAGGGGTTAAGACCGGCCGCACCCTTGAGTTCCGCTGCCCGGGGCCAGGAATCTACCGGGTGGAAGTAATGAAAAGGGGAAAGGGCTGGATCTACTCCAATCATATCCGCATCATTTGATATTCGAAATCAGTTATATAATGAATTAATGTAAAGTGAAAACCACTGAATACTGATTATTGAAAGGTAAAATGGTTCCTGTAACCGGTTTTACAAAGGTCACCCTTACTTTGCTTTTTTCTTGAAGGTAACCACTTCTTCAACCAACCTGGATATCCCTAAAAGTGTTTTGATTACCGAACTTTCAGGGGAGACCCCATGATTCGAAAAGAACCGGTTATCATCATCGATAATGACTTCTTCGGGGGCTGCCTTAATGATCATCGCCCCGGCTTTCTCAAGCTTTCCCGCTACCGCAGAGTCTTTCCCGATAGTCAGGATCAGTGTGGCAACTTTGATTAATGCAAATACCGGAATAAGGCCTCCGTAGCCTAAAGTGCCTATAGGTTTGCCCCTCAGAAAAACCCCTTGTACCAAACGTCTTGCTTTTTCAGATATAGCAATATTCTCGTTGCCGGTTGAAAAATCCGAGAGATTATAAAGGATGCCCTCTCCACCGGTAATGATCAGCCCATCGATCTCCGCCGGATCGATCTCACCCAGCGGATAAACGGTGTTGTTTATCATTCGATAGCATTCCTCGAGTATATTCCGTTTTTGGTCTAATATTTTTTCAGACCGGTAATTCACCAACCGGGGAAATTCAATATCGGGCGCGCAGGGGATCATCTTTGCTCCACCAGCGGCCTCCAATGCATGCATTACAAAAGCAACTTCAATGGGATTTGTTCCGTCTCGCCAGCCTACTCCGGATAGCATAACTGCAATTTTTTTCATTTTAAATTTTCCTCTCTCAGTCGGATAAGATTTTTCATACCGATAGTTAATAAAACCGGTATTGTACTGAATGTTAATATTAATCCATAGGATTGCCAGCTTAATAAACAGGTCGTCAGGGCATATAATACCAGGGAAATCAGGGAGACAGAAATGAATACTATGGTCCGGAACAGATCGTGGCCTTTGAAGCTAAAGCTCAGTCCTAATTGGATTAGAACCAGGGTAAAGAACCCGGCAGTAAGAATCTGCATCTCATTTCCGTTCATAATTTTCTGTTGGGTGAGCATAGCTGCCAGTAGCCCCAGGCTAATCATAGCGGCTGTCCCGAACTGCAATATACGCGGGAAGATTGAGGATCCTGTCCTAACGATGGATTTGAGTTTTCGATGGTAAATGACCCGGTTCATCAATCCCCCCTGAACAATATTTACCCATAACAATTGAAGTGGCAATAGTATAGCCGATAACCTGAAGAGAAAGCATAGAAATACTGAGAATATCTGTGCCAGACTCAGTACCGAAAAGAGATGGGTACCCAGGGCTACGTTCGCGGAATAACGTTGAGCGATGCTGAAAGCCTCCTTCAGGGAGTCAGGATCCCGCCCGTTCAGTATCATCTGGGAGCTGTCAATAAGAAGATCATTTTCTAAATTCTCGAAAGTGAAGGGTAGGTTTACCCGGGCTAAAACTGGTGCCAGCAGTGGGTTGGTGCCCAGCATTGCAACCCTTCTGCCCTCCTCCTGCATCATCTGAAGGAATGATTCCAGGGTTTCCTTGCGGATTCGGGAAAGGGCTTTTATAACGGGAAGTTGGCCCTCCTGCGCTGATCCCCGAATCCGCTCAAATTCACGTGCATCTAAAATGTGTTCCCTCAGGCTGACCATGCCTATCTCTCTTAAATGATAAAATAAGGTATCCCTGTTATCTCCGGAGAGAATATAGGTAGTGATCCCCAGGTGTTTCATTTTGTTCAGGAAATCCTTGGCTTCAGGTTTCGGGTTGATTTTAAATCCCACGAATCCTACCAGGGTAAGGCCAAATTCCGCTTTTTCGCAGGTGAATTCCGGCTCAAGGCTTTTATAAGCAAAAGCTATCACTTTAAGCCCCACAGATGCGAATTCCTTTATCTTCTGGGCTAAGTATTCCCTGCCTTCAGGTGATATACTCTGGACTTTTGAATCCTTATAAAAGAACTGGCTCCGCTCAAGAACGATTTCAGGAGCCCCTTTAACCATAAGCAGATTTCCCTGTTCGGGAATGGAGTAAACAGCGCTCATTAATTTCCGTTCTGGATCAAAGGGAAATTCTTGTGCCAGTCTATATTTTTGCCTCACTGTATCCTGTTCAAGTCCGGCAAATCTTCCTAATTTTAAGAGGGCAATTTCAAGAGGATCGCCAAAATATGCAGATGATGTCTCACCCGGTTTATCTTCCCGGATGGCATTATTGCAGAGAAGACCGATCTTGAGTAATAATCCCAGGGCATTCTGGGAGGCGAGATCGATCTCACGATCATAGGTCTGAAATCCTTTTGGAGTGACCTTGATAAGGTTGTCATTGACGAAAATTTTCTGGGGTTTCAATTCATCTTCAAAAAAGAGGTCGCCCAGGTTGATTATAAGGGTGTCGATCCTGGAAAGTTCTGTAAGGGTTTGAAGTGATCTGATCTGTATGCCTTTTTGCTGCAGGGATTGAATAGTTTTACGGCTATGGAACAGGACCAGGGCGATGGTACTTTCGGGCATGGCGGCGACGGCCATAGTTACAAAAGCTAGTGGCAAATATGAATAGTCGGTGGCCAGCCAGATTCTGCCGAAAATCATGGTTATAGCGATGAGTACGAATTTGGTTGTCCAGTGGAAGTCATCGGGGATTTGAAACAGTCTTAGATACTCTTCACCGGCCGGCGCTTTGGAACCATCCATTTGTTTCCGGCGGGTATCCTTGCCTATAGCCACAGCTATTCCCTTACCGGTGCCGTGGATCACTCTGGTGCCGGCATAGGCCATGTTGTCTCTCTGTAATATGGGGGTGTCGGGAGGAAGGCTATGAGATTGCTTTTCTACCGATAAGCTATCACCGCGAATCGTTGATTCATCAATACGGAGATTGATAGACTCGGTTATTCGAAGGTCTGCGGGGATGATTGTCCCTTCCTCAAGTATCAGTAATTCGCCTAAAACGATCTCTGAAACTCCTATCATCTGGCGGGTTCCGTCTCTTATTACTGAGACTTTTTCAACCTGGTGGAACCTGGTCTCACTCAGGCTTTTTTGGGCGGCTACCCACCTTGAGATGATCAAAAAGTCTAAACCTGCAATAATGCTTAGCAATACGATTGCAGTAATATAATGCCCTAAAACAAGGGAGATTATCACGGCGACGAGCATTAATAGAGTGGATGGAGTAGTCAAAGCCCTCAGAAAAAGCTGTGAATAGTCATTAGAATGGGATTCGGATATCAATGTATCTTTAAGATCAGATAGCCGTTGATCCCCTTCGGAAAAAGCAATTCCCTTAAGGGGATGGGAATTTAGCTTTTTGGCTGTTTCCTTTAGGTCAAGGTTGTGCCAATTGGGCTCATTCATAATTAGCCTGAATAGGGTTGATGCCCCAAATTTATGGACCTTTATTAATATCCCACCGATTTAATTCATCCAAATAATCATAAGCAGTCAGGTCGTAGTGAACCGGAGTGATGGTAACGTAGCCCTGATCCAGTAGGGTATAATCAGCTTTTCCGGTTTTATCCAGGCGTTCCTTGGTTCCGGCCATCCAGTAATATATGCCACCTCTTGGGTCCAGGCGTTTCTCAAAAAAGTCTGCATAGAAGGAATCGCCTTGTATTGCCACCTTAAAACCCTGCACTGCATTTTCGGGTAGAGCGGGAACATTGACGTTCAGGAACACCCCCCTGGGTAATCCCCGTTCTATTATTTGCATTGCTATGATCTTTGCTGCTTTGGCGGCATAGGTAAAATCTGGCTCGTGCCGGGTGTTCAGGGAGATAGCGAAAGATGGGATACCCAGCATGGTCCCTTCGGTCGCGGCAGAGACCGTGCCCGAGTAGATCAAAGCGGTGCCAGTATTAGGCCCCAGGTTAATCCCCGAGACTAACAGCGTGGGTTTTTCGGGGAGTATTATTTTAGTGGCTATCTTTACCGCATCAGTAGGAGTGCCAGTAATCGCATAGGCGCTATATTTATCGCAAACTGACATTTCCATTATACGGATGGGCTTACTCAAGGTAATAGCATGTCCTACAGAGCTTTGTTCACGGTCCGGTGCGACCACTACAACAGGTTCGATCTCAACAAGGCTTCGGGCAAGGCTATCCAGACCCGGTGCATGTATGCCATCATCGTTGGTTACTAATATGGCCATTTCTGGTCCTTTCTAAAAATGCTAATATCTGGTTGGTAATATTATCGGTATCCAGTCCCAGTTTTTGGAGTATCTCATCCCTTCCGCCCTGGGGTACGAACTTGTCACTTATCCCCAGATTCAGGAATAAATTTTTGTTAAAATTATTTCTGAAGGCGAATTCCAGTATTGAGGAGCCGAAACCCCCCAACAGGGTGTTTTCTTCCAGGGTGACAATGTATCTATATGAGCTTAGGATGGTGACCAAAAGCTCCTCATCCAGCGGTTTGATATAGCGGCAGTTGACAAGTCCCAGGGAACGATCGAACATAACCAGTTTGTTTACTGCTTGCTGTGCAGGTGCTATCATTGAACCGCAAGCTAAGATAACTGCTTCTTCGCCCCGAACCAGTTCCTCCCAGCTTCCCGGTGGGATTATCCGGAACTCTTCATTATTCTCTAATCCTTCGGAAAGGCTTCTGGGATATCTAATAGCAAAGGGACCTTTATCCCAGTTTATAGCGGTATAGAGCAGATTACGCAGTTCGTCCTTATCTTTTGGGGCAGCCACTACCATATCAGGTATCAGCCGCAGATAGGAGAGGTCGAATGTGCCATTGTGTGTGGGTCCGTCCTCCCCGACTACTCCAGCCCGGTCGATAGCCAGTACCACCGGTATTTTTTGAAGGGCGGCATCGTGGATCAACTGGTCGAATGCTCTTTGCAGGAATGTGGAATAGAGAGCCACCACCGAGCGGAATCCTTGCGCGGCAAGGGCGGTTCCAAAAAGCACCGCGTGTTCCTCTGCTATACCTACATCGAAAAAACGCCCGGGGTATTTCCGGGAGAAATCAAAGAGCCCGGTACCCAGGGACATCGCTGCGGAAATAGCTACCAGATTATCATATTTCTGACCAAGTTCCACCATGGTCTCACCAAATACTTCAGTATAGGTTTTGCGGCTCGATAAATCGGTCTTTTGCCCGGTCTTGGGGTTGAATGACCCTATTCCATGAAACTTAGGAGCATCATCCTCAGCGAATTTATAACCCTTTCCCTTCTGAGTGGCAACGTGCAAAATTTTGGGCTGTTTGATTTCCTTGATCTCGGCCAGTATGTGTTCCAGATGCCGGATGTTGTGGCCATCTATAGGGCCGTAATAGCTGAAGCCCAGTTCCTCAAATAGAATCCCCGGAACCACGAGGTTTTTGACGCTTTCCTGTAGTTTGCGAGCCATGGCCCGAATAGGTTTACCCACCTGCGAAAGCTTACCTGTAATGTCCCATATCTCGCTCTTTAACTTCCGGTAAAGAGGATTTGTGATTATCTCGGTAAGGTATTTTGAAAGCGCTCCCACGTTTTCGGTTATGGACATCTCGTTATCATTAACGATGACGAGTATCTCGGACTGTGCTGAGCCGGCGTTATTCATTCCCTCGAAGGCCAGCCCACCGGTGAGGGCGCCATCTCCGATAATGGCGATGACATTGTGTTCTTCTCCTTTCAGATCACGGGCGATGGACATTCCGAGGGCGGCTGAGATCGAAGTGCTGGCGTGCCCGGTGCCCCAGTGGTCCAGCTCGCTTTCCTCCCGCTTGGGGAAGCCGGATATCCCCTGCCACTGCCGGAGTGTGGGAAATTGCTCTTTGCGATTGGTAAGTAACTTATATGTGTAAACCTGGTGGCCTACGTCCCAGATTATCTTGTCTTTATGGGGATCATAGACCCGCAGGAGTGCTAAAGTCAATTCCACTACACCAAGGCTGGGAGCCAGATGACCCCCGGTTTGGGATACGTTTTCGATTAAACAGTCCCTGATCTCTCCGGCTAACTGATCCAATTCATCATAGCTCAGAACCTTAAGGTCGAGGTAGGAGTTGATTTGTTCAAAAATTGCCATTAGTTCTATTATAAAATATCAATAAACACGGTTAATAACGAAATCCGCCAGTTCAAAAAACAATGTGTTATCTTTGTCCGGAGGCAAAGAACCCTTGGCACAATCGATTAGGTCCCCGGCGATTGATTCTGACCGTTCAATCCCGAATAATCTGGGGTAGGTAGCCTTACCCTTATTCTCATCGGAGCCGACTGTTTTGCCTAACTGCGTGGTATTGCCCTTGATATCAAGGATATCGTCCACGATCTGGAAGGCTAATCCCAGATTGGTTCCATAATTAGTGATCGATTCCATTTCTTCGGTGTTTGCTCCGGCCAGCAATGCGCCGCATCTAAGAGCAACGGTGATCAGGGATGCGGTCTTATGGTAGTGGATATATTTCAGAGTTTCCTCATTGAATTCATGGCCTTCGGTGAGGAGGTCAATCACCTGGCCGCCAACAAGGCCTTTTGTCCCGATAGCATGGGCAACTTCCCGTATTATTTGAATGTTTCCGGTTACGGCTAAAAGTTCGAAGGCCAGGGCATGCAAAGCATCCCCGGCAAGGGTGGCAATCCCCTCTGTAAAAGCCCGGTGACAAGTAGGCTTTCCTCGACGGAGATCATCGTTGTCCATGCAGGGAAGATCATCATGTATCAGGGAATAGGTGTGAATAAGCTCCATAGCGCAGGCTACACTTATTGGACCATCTCCGATACCGCCTGCCCAGCGATAAGCCCAGAGAACTAATAGCGGCCTCAAACGCTTCCCCCCTGAAAATACCGAATATCTGATCGCCTTATGAATTATAAAGGGGATTTCATCTTCGGAAGGAAGATAGCGTTCCAGATGGTTCTCTATAAGAAGGCCTTCCCGTTCAAGAACTTGTTCAAAATCCATATAATTTCCTCAGCATTAAATATAATAAATAAGATAAACGAACTCACCTTGAAAGCAATCTAAAAATGAAATATTTTTCTTGACGAACCGTGTTTTATTGAATAAATTGTTTTTATTTTTTTATTAGTGGACCAGAATGTATGTTTATATTCTTAAAGAATAATACCGGGTTAGCCCGTTTACATAGAACGAGAGGTTAATGATGGAATTGGAAAAAGTTAATTTTAAAAGGAGTTTAGTTATGAGAAAGGTAATTCTGGTATTGGCAGCTATAATGGTATTTTGTTCGATGGCCTTTGGTTTTTCAATTCAGCCTGGGATAAACCTTGGTTTGAATATGGGTAATTTGGCCTATTCCGAGGATCTGCCGGACAACGTAGAGAAGTCCAGCCGGATGGGAATTACCGGCGGCGGAGTTCTTGAGATAGGAATGAACGAGACGGTATCACTGGAGGGTGGCGTTTATTATACCATGAAAGGGGCTAAATCCAAATCCGAATTTATGGGCGTAACCGCTGAGGGCACTACTGCTTTGGATTATCTTACCATACCTATTCGCATCAAGGCCAAATTCGGCCCCGAGAAATTACGGACTTTTATCGCCCTGGGCCCGGAGATCGGATTGCTTATGTCCGCCAAATATAAAAATGATGAAGATATCGATATAAAGGATGATTTGGAATCCATGGACCTTGGCCTATATTTCGGTGCCGGTCTGGAGATCCCAATGGGCGAGAAGTTTATCGTCTTTAATGCCGGATACACCCTGGGTTTTATGGATATCAACAAGGATGAAGATGACGATTCAGAGAGCGATATGACCACCAAGAACACCGGTATATCATTCACCGCAGGCGTGCGGTTTCCCCTCTAAAATAATCTAATTCTGCATATTAAAGGGCTATCCTCTCGGAATAGGGGATAGCCTTTTTTATTTTTTCCAACAGCAGGAATATTTCTCTGACAACTTTTTACATAGCCTTTTAAATCTACTAAGGGTTAAATTTTAGATTTACATCGACTGCCATATCGTTCAGAATATTCCATCAGGGAGAATAAACAGGTTGATTTTTTTAAAAATCACTATTACTTTAAATTCGTAATATCACAATGATGTTATTTATGATAATCAGAAACAGGAGGATAGAATGATGAAGAAACACGTTGTTTTTTTACTATTGTTACTTTTTGCAGCGGCATCTTATGCGGATACGTTTATCTCGGGTGATATTTTCGGAATATTGGCTGTTTCGGGTTCGCCATATTTCGTAACTGATACAATTTATGTCCGAAATGGTGATACCCTTATCATCGAAGCAGGTGTGGAGATAATTTTCCAGGGTCATTTTCCATTCCATGTCCTGGATAGCAGTTATTTATGGGCTTCCGGAACGGCTGAAGCACCTATCCGTTTTTATTCTGATGATACCGTTTCCGGCTGGAGCGGGATCCGGTTATTCCAAGCGGATTCCAATTCTACCCTAAATCACTGTATTATGGAATGGGGAAGAGCTACCGGCGACTGGCCCGACTGCTGCGGCGGTGGTATATATATTGAAAGGACCAGAGCAAAAGTGGCCAATTGTATTTTCAGGAATAATACAGCAAATTATGGTGGGGCAATCTACATGTTTCTCGCGGTGCCATTGATCGAAGGAAACATTATCATGAATAACCATGCCAATAATCGGGCTGGCGGACTGGGGATTGATAACAGCTCCCCGGTGATCACTAACAATGTCATCTGTGATAACTCAAGTGATTATGATGGTGGCGGTGTTCTCTGGTGGGCATTCCGGGGCGCTTTTGCTAATAATACTGTTTGTAATAATACTGCTTCAACTTATGGAGGGGGGATCTCAGCTGGGAATATACTCTATATCATGCTCTTTAATTGCATTATTCAGGGTAATTCGGCAGGTACCTACGGCAATCAGATCGGAACCGGCTTGACCGATACTATTTTTGTAGCCTACAGTACTTTGGATATCTCCGATTGCTTCGGGTTTGTTATCGCTGATTGTGGCGTCTCGGATGATCTGGTATTATTTAACCATACTCCCGATTATCCATATTTACCCGATTCCTTGTCCCCAGGCATCGATATAGGCGCAGAATCGATCTATGTGGCACCTCGGGATACCATATTATACGCGCCTTCTTTAGACTTGAGACGGTACATCCGTCCCTGGAACGGCTATTATGACAGGGGAGCTTATGAATTTGGGAGCGAGTATGTCACCGTCACCGAGTACAACCAAAAACCCGGGGAATATATCCTTTTGGCCTACCCCAACCCTTTCAATAGCTCGACTGTAATAGAAATTGGCCTCGGGAATATTCTAAATTCAAATTTCCACGATGGTATTCCGGCTGATATAAGTATTCGCGATCTCTCCG
>JAFGGQ010000138.1 GCA_016930435.1 bacterium | reverse complement strand
GCGTGGGGTAAAGTCCCCGAAAAGAACCCAGGAGTATTAAAAAAAGAAAAGCTCCCTTTATTAAAGGGAGCTTTCCTGAGCAAATCCATTTAAATATATTATCAATCGGGCATATAGACATTGTCCCAGCTTCCCTTATATACCGCCACTTTATCCTTTCCGGCTACGAAAAGGGTAGCTTCCGGCCCAGAACCGACCAGGGTAAGGCCACGGGGGGTATGAATACCGCTAATTCCATCGCTGATCTTCTCCACTTTGGAATTGTATATCTTCACTGAGTTACTGACCAGATCGGTAATATAGAGATACCCCGAGGGATCAATATAAACTCGATTTGGATGATTTTGTGCAGCCAGGTTTACAGTGTTTTGGTAAACTCCACTTCTATCGAAGATCAGGATCGCATTCTGACCCCAGTCAGTAACGTATATTTCTGCGGTGATCGGGTTAACTGCAATCCCATGTGGCTGAATAAGTTTGTCCGATCCGAAGTCACGGCGATAAGTAGTACCGTCGAATACTAACACTCTCTTATTCCCGGAATCTACCACATAATAAGCACCCTCGGAAACTGCAATGTCGCTGGGTTTATTAAGGACATAAGCTCCATATTCCTCATTCTCGTATGCTACAAATTTGGGATCACCACCTGCCAGAGTGGTGGAAATGACCTTATTTCTCCTGCTATCGACGATTATCAAACGATCGCCGTCAATTCCCAGGCCGCTTACGAATCCCAATCCCAATCCGTCGTAACTTATTTTATCAATTTGGGATAGGTTATTGTCATACTGAATTATCTGTCTCATTCCGTTATTAGCTATGAAGATATTTTCACCTGCAGCAGCGATGGTGATGGGGTTTTGAGTACCCCCAATATCTTCAGCCTTGGTATAACGAACAGCTTTTTTCAGGGTTACATAAAAATCATCTGGTTTGGTAACCTTTATCTTACCTTCCCAAAGATAGAATCCCTTCTTTTTGATGGCTATATCATGAGTACCCCTGGTAACTTCAGCCCTATATGTTGCGTCATCCACGTTTTCCACCAGGGATTCATCACCATCTACCAGGACGATTTCATCGCCCTTGCCAGGTTCAATAATAAACCTTACGGTTACATTAGTTTTAGGTGGTTTATCGGTGATCAGCTTTTCAACAGGATAATCTGTGAGATAAGCAGATGCTCTCTGCCAGATTACACGGGCTTCATCTTTCTTCCGGGCTTCTTCAGCTTTCTTATCCACCAGTTTTTCATAAGTAATCGGTGGTTCCGGCACGCTTGAACTGAATGCAGAAACATCCCCCAATGAATTGCGACAGGGTAATTTGCCAAGCTCAAGGTCAGCGCTGCGATACCAATAATCGGTACGGTCCTTGACGGTTTTTTGAATCTGGAGGTAGGTTTCACCCTGAAGATTACAATTTCCGGTATTAGAAAGGGCGTAATAAAAAGCACCGCGGATATGGCCCCGGTTCTTCAGGGCTCCGAAAGTAGTAATAGCATGTGTATAATCGTTAGCGATGAAATAGCTGATGCCTACCACATATTTAGCTTCATCGCTATAAGGAGCGGAACATCCTTCCAGAATACGGCGAGCCTGATCCAGGGTTTCATTCTGCTTGTTCCCCTCATAAAGGGTAGCCAATTTAACCAGGTTAACACCTTTAAGAAAATTCGCTCTATTCTTGATATCACCGGAGACCGAAGCTCCAATTACCAGATCGAATGCTTTTTGGGCAAATTTCAAGGCATTCTCTCTCTGTAATTCAGCGGTTTGAATGCCCTTTTCCAGGAAATATTTGCCAGCTTCGATAAAGTCTTCGGCGTTTTCGGGCAGCTTTAACCCAGCAACTTCCATAACGGATTCGAAGAGGGAAACATCGGCTTCCCCTCCAAGAGTAGCTTCTACATCAATAAGGAAAAGTCTCGTGGTAGCAGCTCCGATCTGCTGTCGGGTTAAAAACTCATAATATCGTCCGTCTTCGGCAACCAGGGCCTTAAATATCTCTTCCGCCCTCTTCAGAATCTGAACATTGCTTTCCCTGACCCCCTTCCAGAAAAAGCTCTCTGCCAAACGAAACTTTGCATCTGCTTCCAGTTCTTTAAAACGGCTTTCCAGGGTAGGCACACTGGCGAGGAATTGATTGAATTTAAGTATTGCATCATCGTACTCGCCCAGAATATAATGTGCCCAGCCAATCCAGTAGTTGGATTCGTTAAGAGAAGATGCTACCCTCTTATAATTAGTTATCACATTTCCCTGAGTGCCTTCGAAGATCAAAAAGTGCAGTAATTGTGAATCGGCAATTTTTTCGAGAACGATGTCCTGCCAGCCGGGTGACTCCCTGAGGTCGGTGAGGTCAGACATCGCTTCATTCAGGCCATTTTTATCGCCGATGGAACCCTGAGCGATCTTGCAGGAATTTATACACATCCGTGCCTGCATTTTCAGGTCAGGGTAGGTTCCCGCTTTACCGCTTGCTTCCTGAGCCAAAGCCATGGAGTTCTTCAGCTTTGCTTCTATAGCTGCGTCCTTAGAACCGCTAGTTAATTTTTGGCTTTCCCAATCATCTTCATCCACGCGCATAAAGAGCCGGGCCATCATATAGTTCGCTTGCGCTTCCATCACTTTTGAGGCAATGGTCAGTTTTTCATCTTCTGCATCCTTTAACTTCACAAGATAGTCCAGAGCATCATTATAGGATTTCAATGCCTTGGATAAAGTTGCACTGCGGTATGCATCCAGCATTCCAGCCTGGTAAAGGGAAAAGCCGATCAGATAATTGGCATTATCGATCAGGTCTTGATAGCCTTCAGGGTCCCTTAGGGCTTCATCATTAAGAAAATCCAGGAAATCCCCGATACTTTCCTCAAGGAGCATTTTCTGGCTTCTTTCTGCGCGTTCCATCTGATATTTTCGAAAAGAACATAAAGCCCGTAGGTATTTTGAGCGGATGTACTCTTCACCGAGCAGATCAATTCCCTTGAAACCGTTAATGGCTTCTCCGAAAGTAGCTGAAGCGCTGTTATAATGATCTACCTGATTACGGATCCGGCCCATATAATATAGCGCAGTAGCGCGGTAGTACTGGGAATAAGCCAGGTCTTCGGGAGAGATAACATCCTTGGTTAGGGTTTCGAACTTGCTTTCAGCTTCCTCGAATTTTGCTCCTGCTTCCTCGCTTTTTTCATTCTGGTATAATTCGATACCTTGATCCAGTACCTCAATGGCTTCCCTTATCCCTTGGGCATTAATAAGCCCAATAATACCCGTTATATAAATTACTATAACCAGTAAGAGCAGGTATAGCTTCTTCAACTCCATAATTACCACCTTCTTTGAGTTATAACCGTTATTATTATAAACTAAAATTTGCCTTCGTAGATAGTAAAGCCAGTAGAAGCTACAAGCTGTCGGCCCGGCGCTACTGTGGGCCTTGGCTTTCCCGGTTCGGGGTCAATTAATTTTATACCATCGGCATCAACCCACATCTTCTTTTTAGCCACATCGATCTTGATCTTGAGGGAACCAGTTCCATATCGCGTATAGATCCAGCTTTGCACTACACTGACTACATAGTTATTAAAAGGTGCATTTGCCGTTTTCTGTGAGATAATAGGGCTCATTACCGATGTTTGTATCAGGTATTGAATAACAATAGGTTTGTCCGGAATCCCATAATCCTTTCTGATCACATCGAAGTCCAGATACTGTGAAGCCTGGGCAACCTTGAATATTGGTGGTGGTGGCGGGAAATAGCGGATCACCACTTTTCCATAGCCACCTCTGAAGACGGTCTTGGGGCCTTCTGGCATATTGATATAGGACTCCCCGGATTCATCGGTACAGGAGAGAGAAAAAAAAGAAACCAGTATCAGTCCTAAAAATACAAGCTGTATAATTCTATGGTTTCTCATTATTCATCACCTCCCCTTCCTTATCTCTGCATTGAGGTCTGCAAAGGACCCGCCGACCCAGGCATATTTTGTAATTCCCAATGAATGAATATAATTAGTAATTTCGACCACCTTTCCATATTGTAATTCCCGGTCAGCCCTGATCAGCACTTTAGGATCAGAATCCCTTATCTCATAGAGAAACTGTCTTAGCATAGGAAGGGAATAATAAGTCCCGTATCTTTCTCCCAAGGTCTTCAGTAATGGTGTTTTCAGTATAGCGGCTTTTCCCGCGATCCTCTGATAAAATTCCGCTGAATCATCATTTCCCTGAAGGACATAATATTCCATTTCGTTTTCACGGTTCACGTGCAGTTGCAGAACATGTGAAACTTCAGTGCTTCCCTGTTTAGGAGGGGCCAGGTTTAATGCACCCTCCACCTGGGGCGCTGATTTTACACTGGGCATAACCGACATAGTTACCAGAAAAAAGATCATCAATTGAAAAATCATATCCACCATCGAGGTTAATTCCGATTTCTCTAGCTCTGTCTCTTCCCTCTTGTGGGGCATCACTAACCTCCGGTTAAATTAGACGATTATTCCTCGTCTCCCTTTTTCTTGGAGAAATGGAAGACGACCGTTTCAATTGAATCTTTATCACAAAAATCCATTATATCCAGGATATAACCGAATTTTGTTTCTTCATGGATACGGAGTTCGATCTGGGAGGGTTTTTCTCCCAGGAAGATCTTATCTTCAACTCTCTTTTTAAGTATCTGTTTGGCTTGTTCCAGGGGCCAGGGACCATGTTCCCCAAGGGAATCACGTTCTGCTTCCTTTATACTGGAATATTGTGCATCCAGTATATACCCTACTAATTCACCCCTATATTTCCCTTGTTTGGCGCGATCTACATGAAGGAGATAGGAATCCAGCAATGGCGATACATCGGCCAATTTGGATACGGTAGGAAGCTGGGGCAAATCCTCCCTTTCACTGCCTTTAACCTGAGCGGAAGCCTTCTGGGTTACTGTTCCCAGGGCCAGAGTAACCATGAAGTAGATTAAAAGCTGGAATATAATGTCAATCAGCGAAGTCCATTCGGTACGTTTGATATCCTCAACGGCTCGCTTGTTCATAATTATACTCCTATTAGATTATGCTCTATTTAAAATATCAATAATGATCTCTTCCCATTTACCATAGATCCAGTCCAGTTTACCACGGTAGAAGTAATAGAAAAGCATGAAAGGCACACCGATAGCCAAACCGGTAATGGTGGTGATAAGTGCTACGTGAATACCTCCAGCAAGTTGAGGGACCACTTGGGTAAGCTGGGCATCGGGATTCTCTTTGATCATATTCTCGATGCTCATGAAGGCTCCCCGGATTCCGATCACGGTTCCGAAAAGGCCTAACATAGGTTCTATGGAGCCGATTGCCCATAGAGCATTCAAGCTCCAGCCCTTAAGACTATCTAACTCTTTTAGAGCGGTGTTTTCGGTAGCCCGGTCCATCTCCTGGGAAGCCCACCACTTGTTCTGGTTGGCTTTGTGATTCTCTAAAGCAGCCAGAAAAACCCTTGTAAATGGATATTCCTGGGGATCTTTTTTAAGTTTGATTCCGGGAACCCCATTCTTGCAGACCTCGATCGCTTTTTCAATATTCGGTGATCCTATATCCAACCAGAAGGTCTTTTTTACCTCTTCCTGCTCCTGGGAATCAGCTTTAATATATTTTTCCCTGGTTTCCCAATGATCGGGATCCAGCGACATTGACTTCATCGCTTCTCGCCAGTAACGAGCAACCTCCTTGATAAATAAATTCCCCTTTGGACTTTTCAAACTGGTCTTCCCAACCTGATCGGTGGGCAATGCAGAATATATAAAGCCAGGTTTATTTGGAGGGAAAATATTTGCAAGCCTCAATTTATACCAGGTAATAGGAAGCACTACCAGCAATCCGAATAAAGCCAATCCATATATTGCAGGCATTAACACTCCGCCGGCTTTCGAGAAGGCGATAAATCCCTTTAAGAATCCTTTGTCTGTTTCCTGCTCTTGTATTGACCTTTTAAAAATCTTACCATCTGCATAATCAGTTTTCCAGGGGTTAACGACATTAACGGGTTCGACCCTGACGAAATATTGCATAGCCCATACCAGCTCCCGCATTGTATAACTGGAGCCAGTCGTTTCCGCGGACTTCAATACATTGGCAAACGCGCTGTCACTGGCAGCAACAATCCTATAAGTTAAATTGGGATCCGAGTACTCCTCCCATGAACCATACTTTTGAGTTTTGGCATTGAAGGGCCTTCGGTAAAGTTCCCAGGTAAAGCTCAAACTTAACTTATTATCTTCCTTGCTCTCTACTCCGGTGGCCAAATGAACCCATAATGAGTCTTCATCATTCTTATCCTGAGCGAAAACAGGTTGTTGAGTAATCATGAGAAATGCACTGAGGATGAAAAGTGACATTACTAAGATTACTGCTGCTTTTTTCATCACGTCTCTCTCCTTGAAGTTTTTGGTTATATTAATTTTTCCTTTTCAAATTATCATGTATCATCTAATAAGAATCCGATTTAGTTCTCAATTCCTGAGCTTTGGCAGAATCCCCTAACTCTTCATAGCAGCTTGCAGCGCCTGCCAATGCCAGTTTGATGTTCTCCTGGTCCATATCAGGAAAGAACAGCAGTACCTTTAAGTAATTCGCTAAGGCATCTTTAAGGTTACTATCTCCACCCAGGGCGAATTTTAAAGAGGCCAGCATAATCAGCGCGTCATCGGCGATATTATTATCATAATATTTAGGGAACATCGGATAAGAAAGGCGATTGCCTTCATCATCATAAAATCCGTATTGATATTTATCCACTATCTGGTTAAGGAATCCAATAGCCTCTTCTTTTTCGCTGGTCGAGCCCTCCTTGAGAAGCTTAGCCATCTCGAATAAAGCCAGTACTTTTTCAGGGTTATCACCCTCTGAACGTGATATGGACTTAAAAATGCTCTTAGCACTGTCCGTCTGACCTAATTCCTTGTAACAGTAAGCCAGGTCATATTGCAGGCGAATATCGTACTGGATGCTATCCCCACCGGCCATATTCAGGTCTATTATCCTCTGTAGAACCTCTTCATTTATATCACTGGAATGGAGTTCCGATTCCGCAAACATATAATGAGTATGCTGAGCAAATATCTTTTTGGCCTCTTCATCGGTCACGATCTGGTTTTTCCAGTTATCACCATATTTACCCAGGTAAGCCTCCTTAAAATATCCATAAGCTTCCTTGAATTCAGGTTTGCTTTTCAAAGGTATCCCCGTACTTTCATGGAGGAACATACACCCCCCGAAAATCAGGTTAGCCTTAGCGCCAACTGCACCAAATTTGTATAGTAGTGGTTCATAATCGCTGAGATGATCACAGGGATCGGTTATCTCGGCAAGTTCCTTCAAGCCGTATTTTTCCTTACCGGCAATGGTCAATGAGAAGCGGGTAAAATTATTCCCTACTGAATTCATGGCACCACCGGCATAATCTATCCGGGTATGATTCCCCTTCAGATCGAAGGAAGTAAAGAGCAGGTTGATCTCGGTGAGGGTCAGTCCGAGCCCGAAGGTAACCTCATTACCATCATATCCGGCCCTCAGATTAAGGATCCTGCCCAAACGGTACTCCAATCCTACTCGTGGGAAGATAGCGCGTTCGGAGAGCAGATCCACATCGGCGGAGACCAGCAAACTGCGAAGCAAGCGGTAGTTCAATCCTGCCCGGAAAGCAATGGGATATTCGTCCTCCGCGATCGTAGCAGTACCAATATTCTGAACAGCCATACCGAGTGTAAGTTTGCGCATAACAGGTTTGCTCATGAACCCGAAGTCGATCCCCCCCCATCCCGAGGCTTTATCTTCATCCAGGGAATAGAGAATATACCGGGTTCCCAAACCCAACTTGAATCGCTTATGCCAGAACCATCTTCCATAGCCAAAATTAATTGCGGACTGGGATGCCGAGAATTCACCCAGGGATACATTGTATTCATCCCTTCTTTCGAAATCACTCATTCCCAGCATTACCCAGCTTAGTCCAAATTTTCCGATGCTTTCAATGGGATAAACAAAGGAGACATAGCTCATTCGTGAATCTACGTAGAGAGGGGCGTACATCAGACTCAGCTCCCATCTTTCCACGCCACCCAATCCAGCCGGGTTCCACAGAAGCGCATCGCCTCCCTCGGCTATACTGGTATAAGCCCTTCCCATTGCCAGAGAACGGGCTCCCGATCCCCAGCGCAAGAATTCACCTGGTTGACCGGCAGTGCCCTCCACAGCGTGAAGGCCAACTACCATAGCGAACATCAAAATGCTGATGATAATTATAAGCTTTATCCGTCTAATCATCTATAACCCCTTTATTACTACTTGTTACCTTTCTACTATATTGAAATTTATTATTCTTCTGATTCATTTTTCCAAACCGCTATCTTCCGCTTCATTTCCTCACCAGCAACATCTACTATACAGATATATCCGCCGTTGCCGACAATAGTACCCTTGTTATTGGTGCCATCCCATTCTATATCGTCGGTTTTGCCGTCAAGGGTTACTTCCTTTGCCCACACTAAATTCCCGAACATGTCATAAATATTGATTTCCGCATGGGCATTGGCCGTTTTTGATTTCAACCTGATCCAGGTGGATTGCTCCAGGGGATTGAAAGGATTAGGATAATTCACCAGTTCCATCCCTTCAATATCGATCAGAATGGTCTGACCTAAGGGTTCAGACTCATTTTCAGCCCTATCCAATAATCGTACATACAGGGTCCTCATGTCATTCTGACCATCTTCTCGGAGGGGCCAGAATTCGGGATTGGGATTTTCTTCCAGAAAAGTATAGAAAACATCCCCGTCCAGATCGTCGATCTGTACATTTAAGCTAAAATCATGGGTTTCGGACATCTTCAATGAAGCTACTTCTCCCGGAGAAACATCCCGAGGATTCACCGGGACTACAATCACTTCCAGTTCATCGCTCCATTCCTGGTCGTTATCGGTTTTATCATAAAGTTTGACGGCCTCCAGGGTAGGAGGGATAGTATCCAGAATTATAAAAGCGTTATCGATGGGACTTAATTCGATCCCATGCTTGAGTTGGCAGAAAAGCTCTTTTTGTTCATTCACCGCATTTGAAAAAGTAAAGGTGGAATATTCGGAAAAGGCTATCCATTCGGCGCTGTTGATCCCGGCATAGGTTTCCGAAAATCTCATCCAATCAGCAGGTGATTCAATAGTAATATGGGCGGTAATGGTGGAATCATTGGTATATTCAAAATCATCTGTATCCACCCTATCGTAAAGTGTCAGTTCATAATCCAGGGTGGAGGGTATCAGCCACCATTTCAGCATATCGATCTGGCTGGGATTACCGGCTTTATCCACCACCAGGCAATGGACCCTATAAAGTTGATTCCAACGGGCTTCATCATCGAAATAGTGCAGGAATGGGAAGGGGACATGTACCACTCCCTCGCCTTCCCACAATTCGTCAATATCGACGGTCAGTGTCTCAGCAACACCCTCGATCCAGAAATAGGCTTTCCATAGATATCCATTGCCGGGGCCGTCGTTGATATAGAGGGGAACCACAGGATAATTCACCCAGGCAACTGAATCGATAGAGTTTCCTTCTATATCTGAGAAGTAAAACTCCGGCGCTATCCGGTCCAGGTTAAAATTAATAGTGATCTTGGAGTTTGTAACCACAGTAGTTCCAAGGTTTTCGGCCTGGTCTATGCCGGAAAGGGTTACCGGCCGTGCAACCGCATCGTCATCTTCAACAAGAATCAGTGGTACTCCAGCGTTAGGATAATGTTCGTAGCCGATTATTATGGCATCGTCCTCAACATCATATGGCAGGACTTGCCACAATGAGTCCAGCAACTCCCCTTCGAACTTTATACTGTCCACCCCGGAGAGAGGATCACTTAGCGAATCGAACGTGGCTTTGACATAAGGTTCATTAGACCAAAGGGAATGAGCCATAAAAACGTCCGGGAAAAAGTCCTCAGCCGTAGTATCTGACACCATGAAATTATAAATTATGGGCGGAGTGAGGTCCAGGATAATACAATATTCAGCGGCTCCGCATATAAAACCAGCATCACTCATGATCCAGGCATAAAGACATTTTTCACCTTCCCCTTCATCCTCGATAGTGTAATTAGCAACGCTGTCATCAGGAAATGGATTCCATCGTGGGTCATCAATACCGGTGGGGGTATCCTCTGTTTCACTTATTATGTATTCAACCGGTGGGGATGCAGAGACCACTTCGAATTGCACATTAACCAACCGGGCATTGGTAAAACGGTTTTCAAGTGGATGGTTATTGATATCGAATACACTGATATCCATTCTCTCGCATCCGCTGACGAATTGGATGTCGTCCACCGCGGTCAAACTGATGTTGCCAGCATGGTCTTTAACCGCAACATAGACGGTTTTAACCCCTTCAGTTGACTCTTCGAAGGTATATAGCATGCGGGAGTGGTAGGGTTGCCAGATCAGGGAAAGTGAAGTGGGATAAAGCGTTTCGTCTTCAAAGATTGCAATATAAGCTGGGTCAGCATAAACTCCATCCTCGGCATCGGTATCAACATAAATAGTGGGATCATTGGTAGAGCTGACCGCAAGTGTTAAGGTATCCCTGAGGGTAACCGATGCGACAGTAGGGCGGTATGTATCCAAACGTATAATGGAATCGCTTTCGGAACTCCAGTTTCCAGCGGAGTCCTTCACCGAGGCATAAACGATCTTAGCGCCATCCCCGGTAGGGATTCGGAATAGAATACGGTTCTCGTATGATCCCGTAGTATCGAGGGTTCCGCTCCTCACTTTAAGGGCGCAGATGTCTGTGCAGGCATCTTCCGGGTCGTTAAAATAGACCCTGATCTGCCTATGATTGGTCCACCCTACATCGGCGATCTCCGATGTGTCCGAGATGGAAAAACCGGTGGATATATCGCGGAGACTGATACTGGGCAGTTGGGGGTTATTCATATCCAGAATTATAGAGAGGGACTCAATTGCGGTGGGAACCGGATCATGATTATATTTTCCTATGGCGTATATAGTATGTTCGATACAGGCTTCTGGGGTCATGTTATAGCGCATTACCACTATTGTATCACTGGAGCTAATGGCCGGTACCGCCTGATAAACATATCCGGGTGCGGCTTCATCCCAGATGCCTATGGAATCAATATCGCGGCCATAGCGAAGGCGAACATCTATCATGGTACTGCAGGTATATGCATCCACATCACAAGATCTTCCGGTGATGTCGTATAATCCAACGAGCTCGATGGTCTTATTTCCCAAAAGGTAATGGATGCTGTCCATTGATGCTTCGGAGACATTGCCGGCCTGGTCTTTTAATACACACCAGAGGGTCATCCACTCACCAGGAGCATAACCAATGAAGGAAAAAAGGATGCTTTCTGTATAATCCTGCCAGTCATCTTCTGGGATAGCCAGGAGGTCTGCAAAATTTTGTGTAAGGAACATTTTAGAATACTCCCGGCAATCATCATCCGGGAAAATATGGGCGCGTACTGTAAGTTGATCGGTGGTATCGGTGCCCTCAATATGAACATCATCTAAGTCGATGTGGTCGAGGCATGGAGCCTCGGTATCCAGTGTAATCAGAGAATGTTCGGAGAGAGAGAGGTTCCCGGCATGGTCCTTGACCATAGCATAGATATTTCTGGGACCATCGCCTTCAGGAATGGTATAAAGATACTGATGACCCGGAATATAATCATAACGGGAAATCCCGATAGTGAACATATCATCCTGTGCTATAATGACGCTATCCAGTCCGCTGGCATAATACTCGCCGTTAATAGGATCGGTTTCACCAGCAAGGTTAATTCCGATCTCCATATCGTTAGTCCACCCGGTTTCGGCTTCCACATCGTAACGGGAGGGGGAAGTGGTTAAATCAGCGCTTAGAATACCTGACATTCGGGGTAATTTGGTATCTACTGCGATCATATCATCCGGGCCGGTAAAAAGCTCGGTATTACCGGCGCTATCGACCGCGATCGTAAAAAAGGAATATTCACCATCACCACGGCAGGTGAGGCTATTAAACAAAAATGAATCGGCAACGTTATTTGCGCCTTCCCAGAGGTGGAAAGCATAAACCACGGGATCGGTCTCATAATGGAAGAGGTAAGCTAATTTTAGGGTATCTATCCCGCTGGGACAAGTTACATCGGAACCGCTATAATGAACTATAAAATCGGAATCGGTGCTGTAGGCAGGCAATTCTGAAGCCAGTACACTTGAGGCAGGGGGATTAGGGTCCACCCTGGTCCATAAAGGAGCGCCGGAGGTAGGGAGCAGTTCATTTCCCAGTGAATCGATAGCGCCGACGAAAAATTCATAGCAGCAATAAGCACCCGAGGTAGCTGAGTTAAAGAGTATATGGTCATCAACCGGGGAAACGCCCGGCGATACTATCATGGTTTCAGGATAAAGGGTCCAGTCTGCAGATCCGCATTCACGATAATACAATTTTACCTCAGCAACACCCTGGCAAACTTCATCCACAATGCTAAAAGAGATCGGAAATTCAGCTTGATTAGTCCAGGTAGGCAATTCCATAGTATTTACCAGTGGATGGCTGTTGTCCTGTTTTGAACAGACCACGTTTGACCAGGGACTAAAGGCCCGGGAGGCGTTTCTGTAACGAAGACGATAGCAGTATTCAACTCCGTCCCAGAGGGGATTATCGGCGCGTGATTCGGTTGAATCCAGGCCTACAACATAACAAAGTCCGTCGATGTATTCGGAAGTAGCCGGGATAGGCCAGATGGAATACCGTGAAGTAGTGGAATCCGGGAAAAAGGGTTCTTCTCCGATGAACGAATCGGATACCTGTATCTCATAAGCTACAACGGCAGGATTATCCATCAATGAAGAGGGTCCCCAACAAATAGTATTGGTAATACCCTGAGTGTAATCCGGTTCTTCGATTAGTACGGGAGTCCCCTGAGCATAGAGCAAAGAGAGGATTGCCGTTAAAAACAATAAAATTATTGGGACTATTCTATTTCTCAATTTCCCACCTCTTTCATATATTATTTAGGTCGTTTGGTTTATCTTAATAAGAGCATTTTTTTCGTTTCTTTAAATCTATCACAGCTAATGGTATAAAGGTAAATTCCGCTTCCGACGGACCGGCCCATCCAATCGGTGCCATCCCAGTAGAGGATATTTGATCCGGCACTGCCCTGGCCATGGAAAATGGTGTTGACCAGGCTACCGGTGATATCATAGACTTCCAGGCTTACTGCAGTCTCCTCATTTAAATAGAAGGATATCTGGGTATGGGCATTGAATGGGTTGGGGATATTCTGGTTCAAGGCAAATCCTTCAGGAATAATACGGTTATATGTAATGGATATTTTGCCCTGAGCATTAATATATGAAAGTTCATTCATATTAATATCGTTATATTGGGAGGTAGTAATCTCTAATTGCCCTTTTGGCAGTGCACGAGAATCCCAGTGGATGACGGTTGGTTCGGCTAGGTAAAATTCCCAGGTCACTTCCATACCACTCCGTATATCCGTAGCTAATTGATAGCCATCTTCGCAGATAAAGAAGGAGATATATTCCCTGTCCGGCAATTGTGGGGGCAATATCTCATCCAGTCCCTGGTCAAAATAAACCGAAGCATACTGATGGAGTCCGAAATTAAGGACCTGGTCACCCAGATTCAATTCAACCAGCCATTCCGGTTCTATCGTATCTGATGTTCTTTTACCCAGTCCCTCGGCGGGTAAGACAAGGGCTCCATCAGCCCGGGCCATGAACCAGTGTCCCATACCGGGCTCGAATACCTCAGTAGCCTGATAACGGTCACTGAAGCAATCGTAATACCAAACCGAACCCAACTGAATACCAGAAGGATAAGTGCTGAATTCTGCGGGGTAAGAGACCGCACCAAGCAGGTTCCAGCCTTCAAATACCGGAGCTGTATATTCCATCAATGCCCTACCGATGAAGGGCACCGTCACCGCGGCATCGACGAAGACCATATAGCCCTTTCCCACTTGTAATTCATGGCTGACTTCGTAGCGCCTGGTAGCTGGATCGTAATAATAGACGTTTTCATCCGCGCCGGGGATAAGAACCGAAGCGACATTGCTGAAAGATGGGATAACCGGCAGTGAGATCATATTCCATCCGGCACAAAAGTCCACATATATAGTGTCGTCCGGAGGGGGTGTATAGGTGTACATATAATGCTCGCTAAAACCGCTTTCGTTATCCCAGACGTCGATAGTCTTGAGGTGAAAGTACTTGCGGTTGGTGCCGGAAAGGACCTCATCAATTGCAAGGGTGCAAGCCTGGTTGTATGTGGGAAGTTCTTTATCCAAAAGCAGGGGATCATCTATCCACAACCAGCTTTCGCTCTCGGCATGTTCTAACTGGTATCTATTTGTAAAGGGACTGCCATAGCCATAGGGAGTAGTATCATTCCAGGTTACTATCAGGTTATTCCCGGAGGGGTCAACACAGATAGAATCAATCATTGGAGGATAAGGAGGGGTAACTCCCTGGGTTAGTGAAACCTGAGTGCCGATTTCACCGCGGTGTCCGCAATTATCCACTGAAACGATCTGGTAGTAGTTATTATGGAAATAGTTATCGGGCAATGGGTTCTCGTCCACGTAGTATAATCTGTATGGAGGGAGGGTTGCGAGTGGTTCGCCCAGAGAGCCCGGGGTATCAGAACGGTAAACAATATAATTAGCCAGCCCTGTGCCGGCATCCCTTACCGGCAACCATTTTAGGGTAACATCTACGGTAGCAATATAATCAGCCGTTGTAAATATCGAATCGATAATCGGGGAGCCCGGATTGGCGTTATCTATACGGGTAGTGCTCACATTGGACCAATCCGAGTAGTTATCCAGGATATCCTTGCACTGCACCCGAAAGTAATAGCGGTTTTCTCCCAGGCCGGTAAAGGTGAATGAAAGGGTATCCCAATCATAGCAATCACCATCATCGGGATTGGAGAGCAAGGGATCATTTATGCCATACCATCCAAAATTCCGGGCGTCGCGGAAATCGGAATACATTGCTCTCTGTATTAAAACGCTTTCTGCAAGGCAGTAGTTAGTATCCACAAATTCGATAGTAACCTCATCTGTACAATTCCAGGTATCCAGCGTATGCATTTTAAACGGTTGGATTTTAGGAGGCAGACATACCTCGACTAAAGGAGCTTCATCTGGGGAAAAATAGCCCAGGCAATCCCGCCCTATTACCGTATAATAGTAGCAGGTTCCCCATCTCAGGCTTGTATCATAATCGGCAAAGGAATACGCAATGACTGCGCGCGGGTTAAACACCCCCAGAAGATAATCGTCATCTTCGGAATTGATAGGGAAAAGGTCATCCAACTGGTCCCGGGTAACACGGTAAAGGTTATAATGACATAATCCTGAACCGCAATCCATGGACGAAGTATCGTAAGGTGGTACATACCATTGGATCATATTCCAGCCGCCGGGCATGGTTTCACCGGAGATGGAGTCAACAGCTTCCGGTCCCCTGGAATCCTGTGTAGTGTTCCTGACCGGTGACCAGGGACCTACCATGAATGAGTCACCCACTTCGGCATAGTACCGGCCTTGGGCAGTAAAGCTGTATGTAATGCATTCCTCACCGTCCCAGAGATGATTGGGGGTTGTGGACCAGTCGGTTGTATCAGTACCTAAAGCGGAGGTTCTCACAAAGCGGTATTGTGTTCCGGCGCATCCCGCGCAAACATTCGGACTGCAGACATCAAGATCGACTTCCACCAGTATTTCGGAAGCTGAATAGTATTCCGGCAGGTCTTTCAGTATAGCGCAGGGTGGCAGTACAGGCAACGGGAAACCGGTTTCGATATGAACGATGGGATTGGAATACCGGTGAAAATTTCCTACGGAATCGAAAGCCACTACGGTATAATAGTAGGTCCTGTAAGGCATTAAACCGGTAGATGAATTGTCGGTATAGTCAAAGCAATCGCTGTTGTCGCTGGGTATTTCGTCAATATATGGATCGGTTAGACGGATATAGTTCAGTGGGCTCATATATTCAGCCCGGTAAATGCGGTATTTTTCCACTCCGCTTGCGCTGTCCGTGGCCTTTTGCCACATCAATGTGATCTGGGGATCAGCCGGGCCATGGCAGAGTGCAATCTCAAGCGGATCGATTAGAGAGGGCCGCCGGGAATCCATGGTAGTGATCTGTGGGATAGAGCGGTTTGAGGTATCGGAGGTATCCGGCCAGCAACAAGCCTGAGCCTGGAAATAATACTGGTCCCCATCCGCCATACCATCAAACAATCTGGTGGTGAAGGGTATCCAACCCGTTACTTCATAATGTTCGGAAGGGGCGAACAGAGGTACCCGCCAGAACCGGTAGCGGACTGAATCGCAGACTGCATCATTTGCCGAAACGCAGGCCGGATCAATTCGGATAAGAATAGATGTTCCAGCCGTAAAACTACCCAGAGGTTCCAGATCCGAACACAAAGGCGGCGTGGGTTGAGCATATATCAAGCTGGAAATCACAACTATTAACAACATGGAAAACATCAAATTTATACTTTTAATATTAATCATGTGAAGATACTCCCTTCATTAAATTATAAGCTTTTTTATTACTAAATAATTTAACGCAATATATTTTGATAGTAAACCTTGTCAAGCAAAAAAGATTCCCATATATTCTTACATTATTTCATAAGTTTTAATAAAATATTAACAGATATCTACTATAATTAAATTTCCTCATTCCTTTTATTATCATTTTGCCGATCCTGTACAATCGGTTGAGGGCGTTGATCATTAAGAAGTATGTTCATTAATTTAATATAATTGACAGCCTGGCTATCAAATTCACCCTGATATTCGGCAGCTACAGGTTTTCCTTCGGGGAAGGCAATTTTAAGGGGATTCACATAGGTCCCGTTCTTAATTATCCTGTAATCCAGATGGGGCCCGGTTGAAAGTCCTGTAGAACCAACATAACCGATAATATTTCCTTGTTTGACCGATTTGCCCTGCCGGGCATTACTATGAATTTTGGAGAGATGGCCATAGCATGTAACAAACCCGTTCTGATGGTCTATTTTAACGAAATTTCCATACCCACCGTTCCAGCCGGAGAAGATTACCCGACCATCCCCTGAGGCTACAACCGGAGTTCCCGCCGCCGCGGCATAATCCACTCCCAGATGCGGCCTGTATATCTTCAGGATCGGATGATATCTGCTATGGGTGAAGGTGGAACTTATCCTCCGGTAATTTAATGGTGATCTTAATAGGGGTTTCTTGAGAGATTTACCCTCGAGATTATAATAATCTGCACGCCCTTTGGGATCCTCAAAAAATAGGGCGTGGTGAATCTCCTGTTTTTGATGATATTCAGCAGCAAGAATCCGCCCCAGACGAATAGGTTTCCCTTCATGTGAATATTCTTCGTAAAGAAGCGCAAATTGGTCACCATTCTGGGTTTCAGTAAAAAAATCAATATCATACCGAAATACCTCGGTATATTCCCCTATTAAATTCGGAGGACAGGAACTGTTTACCATGGAATTCCAAAGGTTTTCACGGATCTCACCTGATTTTACCCTCAGGGTATAGGTCAGAGGGATGGAATCCTCCACAACCCTATATTGTTCATCATCACCGGGGGTAAGCATAATTTTTTTCCAGGGGGATTTAACATATTCGAAGCTGAGCATGTTTCCTTGTTGATCAGTCCTCAAAAAGAATTTCTCGCCCGGCAATATCTTGCGGAGGTCCAATATTTCTTTTATATTTTCAGTGATATTGAAAACCGTTGCAGGAATCACTCCGGCCTGCTGGAGAGCAAGGGAAAGCGCTTGATCCTTTTGTATTTCCCCTTTATATAGGCAATATAAACATCCGGTGTCGTTCTTAAAAATACCGTCCTGATCAGGTTCCCCCTTGCGAGTGCTTCCAGCCTGGTTAAACAGCCAGATAATCAGAGCTCCGGCTATTCCGAAGATCAACCACAAAGAGCGGGATTCCTTTAATCTTAAACCAAATTTGTTCATTCAACTTTTTTACTAATTACTGTAGCATTTAGTATATATATCTCTGTACAATGGTCTTTATAGCAATTTGAGTTTAATCCGGCTTTAAGACAAGCCCTTTCGAAGATGGTTTCCGGCTCCCAATCATTCATCTTCCCTTCCTCGGGCATAAGCAAACTGGACTTGTTACCGTTTTTCAGATATACTCCATCAAAACCGGAAATATCCTTGACCTCCTGAATATCATTAATTCTATGGGGCTTATTAATCACACATATTTCAATTGTCAATCCTTCCAGCTCCGTTCGGTTCAGGGGATTCACCCTGGGATCATGCAGGGCTGCAGCCCAGGCAATTTCATCTACAATCTCACCAAGAGGCTTGGTAGGGAACAACTCCCCTATACAACCCCTTAACTCATAATCTGTTTTAAGAGAAATAAAAACCCCATAATACTGTTTAAAGGCGGGATAATCGCATAAATTGTCTTCATCCAGAACCTGTTCGCCAAAGATATGCTTTAATTTCCTTTCTACAGCTCCGAGCAAACAACTTGCCTCTTTACCGGATAGGAAAAGACTGGGAGAACCAGCCCGTAGGGGTTTACCGGTAGTGATATTATCCTGGTAAACACAGGCTGATAAATAACCGGTTACCTTATTCAAATCACCGGTAACCTCTCCTGAATTGTAGTATCGAAGCATACTGGTCCTTGATTTTTCCATCATCGATGAAGCCATCTGCATAACCACAACGGCTTCCCAATCAGTGGCATAACAATTTCCATCCTGAATATTCTGGTATAGATTGTAAGCACTTGCATTCCTCATGATACTGGTAAAATACTGATCAAAGGTCTGGGCTTGGTGATAGTGCAATCCCCGGGATAGATTTGAGCTGGCAATATAGAGAACCTTTTTCCCGCTCAAGCTTGAAAAAAGAGCATTCGCTACATTGGTGAGATGGTCAAGGTCGCTATTATTAATTTCGATCAAAATGGTTTTTATATTGCCCAGCATGTGATAAATAAAGGGAATCTGGCTCTCAAGAGCATAGTTCTCTATAATTTCCCCCTTATATAGTTCGAAAAGATCTGGGTAATCCTGCAGAATTTTATGGACAGTATAATTATCAAGATTCAATAAACCCAGCGGAGTTGTTATTCCATTTCCTTCATATATACTGCTTCGGGCACCTTTTTCTGAACCGGTAGCCATCAGTACTACCACTTCATATTTCCTGTTTTCCAACTGTTTATAGGCATAGGCAGCGTTCGGCCCGGAATAGATGTATTTATCATAAGGAACCATTAAGCCTTGGGGTGCAGAGGGGATTCCTATTTCAGGTACAATCTCAATAAAACTGGACAGTAAACTTGATAGTTTTACCGGATTGGATGGATAATGATCACCGGTGTGTTGAAGACTATAAATAAGAAAATGGTCTGCTGATAGCAGATCAGAATAGAGAACGAGGCAGAATATCAACAGGCTGAAGAGAAAACCTGGTTTTTTCTTTATTTGAATTTCCATATATATAACGCCACTCAGTTTTCATTTATCAAATCAACCTGTTATCTACGATAATGCCTCCTATTTATTAGTATAAAATATACGTAGTTAATCTAAGGTGTATTGTTTGAATTGTCAATCAAATTTTTAAAATAATCTTTATTGACAACTGATAAGTTTAGATTTAACTTTTCCATGAAAAATATGACTAATGGAGAGGACGTGAAAGGAGTAATATTAGCCGGCGGACTTGGAAGCCGATTATATCCCCTGACCAAGATCACCAATAAGCATCTTCTTCCGGTTTATCACAAACCCATGGTTTATTTTCCCGTTGAGCTATTGGCAGATGCCGGCATCAAGGACCTTATGATCGTGTGTGGGGGAAATCATGCCGGTGAATTCATGCGTTTATTGTGCAATGGTAAAGATTTCGGCCTGAATTATCTCACTTATTGCTACCAGGAATCCGAGGGTGGGATTGCCCATGCCCTTTCTCTTACGCGGGAATTTGTTGATGGTGATAAGGTGGTAGTGGTTTTAGGAGATAATATTTTAGAAAAAGGGTTGCATTCATACCTCACCCGCTTTCTCGCCCAGGAAAAAGGTGCACGTATATTATTAAAGGAAGTCCAAAATCCATCTGATTATGGGGTGGTCGGATTTGACAAGAACAAAATAACGAAGATCGTTGAAAAACCCGGTGTTCCACCCTCAAAATATGCGGTTACAGGCATCTACTTTTATGACAGCCTGGTATTCGATTTTATTGAATCTCTTAAGCCCTCGGAACGAGGGGAATTAGAAATCACTGATGTGAACAATGCCTATCTTCAGCGGGGTTTATTGGAATACGATATTCTGGACGGTTGGTGGGCAGATGCAGGTTCATCCATTGAAAATTACTATCGTACTATCTGCAAGGTTCGGGAGAAGCATCTTCGGGACAACCCGGCTGATTAAAGAGAAAAAATTTTAGTTCATTATTTTACTCTTTAAGTCTGGTAAGGGGGAACAGGATCACTTCCCTTATGGATGGTGCATTCGCAAATAGCATGACCAGCCTGTCCAAACCCAACCCCATCCCACCGGTAGGAGGCATTCCGTGTTCCATAGCCAAAATAAAATCATGGTCCATCTGGTGGGTATCCGCATCCCCCATCTCCCTCAATCTTAACTGCTTTTCGAAACGGCTCTTCTGATCCAAAGGATCGTTCAACTCGCTAAAAGCGTTGGCAACCTCCATTCCGGCTATAAATAATTCGAACCGCTCAACCAGATCATCCTCGCCCTCTTTCTTTTTGGCAAGGGGGGATATCTCCAGTGGATAATCCCAAATAAATGTAGGTTGTATCAGATAGGGTTGTACCTTCTCATCAAATATCTTTTCAACGATCTTCCAGTAACTTTCCACTTCGGGGAGTATTATCTCATTATTAATGCAATATTCTTTCAACCCCTCGATTTTCGTATTACGTATATCCAGCCGGGTATATTGCTGAATGGCCTGATGCAGCGTAAAACGCTGAAATGGCTTGGAAAACCTGATAACCTCGCCTTCATATTCGATCTCTTGTGAACCGAAAAGTCTGGTCCCCAGGTGGATCAGCAGTTCCTCAGCGAGTTCAGCCATATCATTATAATCAGCATAAGCTTGATAGAGTTCTACAAGCGTGAATTCAGGATTATGGAAGCGGTCTATTCCTTCATTGCGAAAGTTCTTTCCGATCTCGTAAACCCTATCCAGTCCGCCGATTATTAACCTCTTAAGATACAATTCATCGGCAATGCGAAGATACAGTTCCATGTCCATAGCCTGGTGATGTGTAGTAAACGGGGTAGCAAATGCTCCACCATAGAGGGGTTGAAGTATGGGCGTATCCACCTCCTGGAAACCCCGGTCATTTAGAAAACCCCGCAGGTACCCGATTAAATTGGTCCTGATCTCGAAGATCTTTTTCACCTCGGGATTAACAATGAGGTCCAGGTAGCGTTTCCGGATCCTCAGCTCGATATCCTTTAACCCATGCCATTTTTCAGGCAGGGGATGCAGGGCCTTTGCCAGAAAATCAAAGGCTTTCACATCCATGGTGATCTCCCCGGTCCGCGTCCTGAACATAATCCCTTCCAGAGCAATAAAATCACCAATGTCCATATATTCCAAAAGCTCATAGTCCTCTTCACCAACCTGATCCTGGCGCAGATAAACCTGGAGCTTTCCCGTACTATCCACTATATGCAAAAAAGCACTCTTCCCATGCTTCCTTATTGCTATGATCCTACCCGCAGTAGTTACCTTCTGTTCAGATACAGATAGTCTTTCAAAGTTCTGCACCAGGCTGCCGGTTTGATATTCAACCTTCTTTACCTTTGGCGGACGGGCGGGGAAAGGATCAATACCCTTCTCCCTCAATTTCTGAAGTTTTTCTAATCTAATTTCACTTTGCTCATTTCGTTCCATATCCCACCTTCTTTTTTATTCTAATGCATACAAATATCCATCCTCAGAGGCCAGAAAGAGTCTCCCCTGATAATAGACTGGATTACTGCTGATCATTCCCACGAGTTCCACCTTATGCTCAACCTGGCCATTATCTTTACGCAACAGATACAATGTCCCCCCAAGGCTTGTACAGACCAGGTAATCCCCTGCCAAAATAGGGGAACTAATAATCACTTCCCCCAGATCATTCTCCCATAACACCGTTCCATTATGGTAGTCTATGGCAAAGAAAATACCGGACTTGCTCAGAATATAAATGAAATCACGGGTAATTAAAGGGGAATGCAAAAATTCGGTTTCTAAATATATCTGCCCCAGAATTTCCAAACTGGAATCGGCATACCAAATCAGATTACCATCCATATAGGGGATGAAAATGGTACCTGAATATCTCACGGGATCAGCAGAAATACTCCCGGTACCCGGAACCTTTAACAGTACTTCCCCGGAGGTATTTAGCAAAAATAAGTCGCCCCTCATGTTAGAAATAAATATGTTTTCATTCCAAAATAAGGGAAGGGTATTGGGGATATCCTTCAGGTTAAAATCCCAGAGCTTATCGCCATCCTCGGGCTGAAGGCAAAACAGTTTCCCCGATTTGGTAGTAAAAAAAAGCTTGTCCCGGTATTTCAGGGGTGAGCGCAGTGAAGCGCCTGCGCTCTTGTCCCAAAGTCTGCGCCCGTTTTCAGTATCAATGGCGATTAATTTATTCCAGTCATCATCCCCGGTAAAATACAGGATACCCTTTTCATAATACAATTCCTGTTTAATGGCGATATCGACCCAGTGCTTTCTGATAATTCTCCCGGACTCCACATCTATTGAATATATACGGCGGTTGGGCGCCCCTATTAAAAGGGCTTTTTCGACGGGCAACGGCGATCCGAACAGAGGCTTGCCGATCTTACATTTCCAAACCAGATCCCCCTTAAAAACAAACTCATCCTCGTAAACGGCATTATTGCTATGGTCTTTTCTGGGATGAACGAAACCGTATTGCGGAGCTTCCAGGTTTACCATGAAGCGGCTACCGCAGCTTATAACTCCCAAGAAAATCGAAAAGCACAAGAATTTCCAAGTGATTTTTAACATAATGTGCAATATGCTCTTTTTTTCCGGAAGTAGCAACATAAAATTTGTTTGAGGGGGGTTATCGGACTAAAATAATATTTGACAATGGTTCCTTATTCTTTAATATACTTTTGTCATGATGACATTATGATAGTAAAAGGAGACGATAAGTTGACATATTCTAATTTTTATGATAATGGTTTGCGGTTTCAATGTCAGGGTTGCGGGAACTGTTGCAGTATATCCGAGGGCGAGATTTATCTGGCTCTTGAGGAGGTTTCGGAGATCTCCGGGTTTTTGGGGATAAGCGAGACGGTTTTTGAGGAAACCTATATGCGCATTGTGGACAACTGCTATGTGCTGAAATTAACCGGTGATAACGGCCCCTGCATATTTCTAAATAGTCAAGGGCAATGTTCTATTTACCCGGTGCGGCCCAGTCAATGCCGTTCATTTCCATTTTGGCGGGAAAATCTTACCTCGGGATTAAAATGGCATTCTCTGAAGAGTTTTTGCCCCGGGATAGGGAATGGTAAACTCTTTACAAAAACAGAAATTGATGAAATTGCAAATCGTGACCATTATAGATTCAGGGAGGCTATTAATTGGAAAATTACTTAGAGCTTGATATCGAAAAGGTAACCGAGACGATCCTTGTATTTATCAGCCGGGAAATCCACCTTGCCGGATTACAGGGAGCTGTTATCGGACTATCCGGAGGCATCGATTCCACGGTCACCGCGTTTTTATGCGCCAGGGCTTTGGGCGCGGAAAAGGTCATCGGCCTGAATATGCCCTACAAACTCAGCGATCCCAATAGCCTGAAGGACGCCAAAACGGTAGCGGAGGCACTGGGGATTAGATTTTTCATAGAAGATCTCACGGATATCAGTGAATGCTATTTTGACCGGCATAAGAATATATCCAATGTCCAGCGAGGGAATTTTCTGGCCCGGCTCAGAATGATCATACTCTATGATTATTCCTATCAATTCAAGTACATGGTAGTAGGCGGGGGAAACCGGACCGAACGCCTGCTTGGTTACACAACTATATGGGGGGATATGGCCTGCGGGATAGCTCCGTTAGGAGGGTTACTGAAAACCCAGGTTAGGCAACTCGGAAGGTACCTGAAAATCCCTCAGGCTATCCAGGATAAACCCCCCTCTGCTGATCTATGGCCCGATCAAACTGACGAAGGTGAATTGGGATTATCATACCGCGAGGCGGATCTCATTCTCCATCACCTTTTCGATAAAAAATTTGACCCCTCGGAGTTGATCCGATCGGGTTTTGATGAGAATAAACTGAACCTGATTTTGGAATGGAATCGCAAAAATGATTTTAAATGCAGGATGCCCCGCTATCCCCGGATAGAGAATTATGACTAATTATAGGCTTTATATTTGGCCATCAGGTCCGGTATTCTCTCCCGCGCCTTTTTCAGGCGACGGACAACAGTATCCTTTCCAAGCGTTACCATTAATTCAAAAAGACCGGGCCCTTTGGTCATTCCAGAGATAGCCAGGCGAAGTGGGTGAATTATCTTCCCGGCACCTATTCCCAATTCCTCGGCGGTATATCTTATTACCTCTTCTATCGGGCTGCCGCTGAAATCGGAAAGCTCTTCCAATCGCCCGGTTATCAGCTCCAGCAGGGATTCGGTACCTTCTTTTAGAAAATGTTTTTGAGTGCCCTTTTCATCATATTCGACGGGTTCATTAAAAAAATAGGGGCATTCCTCCTGAAGATCGGCCAGTGTCTTGATCCTTTCCTGCATCAACCTTGTAACCTCCCGAATGTATTCCTGGCTGTATGGTCGATAATGTTCATCAATAAACCCTTGCCTGATTAGGAAAGGTAGTATTTCCCGGGCTAACCGGTCCACGGGCAAAGCCCTGATATATTCCCCGTTCATCCAGTTAAGCTTGGTCATATCGAAAACGCTGGCGGACTGGTTAATGCCTTCAAGATTAAAACTTTCTATCAACTCATCCCGGGTCATTATCTCCCGGTCGTCCTTCGGGGACCAACCCAGAAGGGCAAGGAAATTAAACATCACTTCCGGCAGATACCCCATAGACTTATAGTCCAGGATACTGGTAGCCCCATGACGTTTGGAAAGCTTGGATTTATCGGGTCCCAGGATAATCGGCAGATGGACAAACATTGGGGGTTTCTGGCCCAAAGCCTGGTATAGCAAAATATGCTTTGCGCTGCTTGAGATCCACTCGTCCCCCCTCATAACATGCGTTATCTTCATCAGATGATCGTCAACAATATTAGCCAGGTGATAAGTTGGGAAACCATCCGATTTAACCAGAACAAAATCATCCAGCAGGGTATTATCAAATTCAATTGTTCCCCGGAGGTAATCATTTATCCGGGTTGTGCCGCTTAAGGGGACCTTAAACCTGATCACTTTGTCAGTGTCAATGGGATTACCGACAATGCCACGGCCACGGCAATGCCGATCATACCCGGCTTCTCTGCTATCATCCTTCTGGGCTTCCCGTAGCTGTCGCAAGCGTTCTTCAGTACAATCGCAGTAATAAGCCCACCCTTCCTCAACCAGTTTTTGCGCGTAATGATGATATATCTCTATCCGTTGAGATTGGAAGTATGGGGCATAATCCCCGCCTGCCTGGGGGCCCTCGTCCCAATCCAGACCCAACCATTTCAATCCATCGAACAATGCCTTCAGGGCTTCAGGTGAATACCTGTCCCTGTCCGTATCTTCAATTCGAAGGATAAAAGCCCCTCCCTGATTACGGGCAAAAAGCCAATTGAAAATTGCAGTTCTTATATTGCCCACATGAGGCAATCCGGTAGGGGAAGGGGCAAAACGCAGTCTAACGGACATATTCATCACTCCTGTTTTATATATTTTAAATCGGATTTTCAAGTTAATACTAACTTTTTCTTTGTCAATATCAAGTTTTAAAGCAAGCGCTTACTTTAGGACGAGCCTTGACCCCAATATATAAAAAATAGAAATTATTTGACAACAGCAAATAAGGCCCTAAATTGGTTTTTTTTAATTTTTCTTATATTTTATTATGATATAATTTTGAGTAATTTTAAATCAAGGAGGAACTGAATGGCTGAACTACTGGAGATCAGATGGCATGGGCGAGGAGGACAAGGTGCAAAGACAGCGGCCACGTTTCTGGCTGCCTCCGCCATCGCTTCAGGGAAATACGCGCAAGGTTTTCCGGAATATGGACCAGAGCGAAGGGGAGCCCCTGTAAAGGGTTTCACTCGTATATCCGATAAACCGGTAAAGCTTCATTGCGCAGTCGAAAACCCAAAGATGGTTGTGGTTTTAGACGAAACCCTGATCGAGGTGGTAGATGTTGCCGAGGGCTTGCCTAAAGAGGGCATTATCCTGGTGAATTCTAATTGCGACCCCCAAACTCTCCGGGACCTGGTCAATTTTCATACCGGAAAAGTAGCTACTGTTGACGCTACAACAATTTCCATCGAGGAACTGGGTAAGGCCATTCCTAATACTCCTATGCTTGGAGCATTAATCAAGGTCGCGAATGTATTACCTATCGATAGCATATTAGAGGATATCACCAAGAAATTCGAGAAGAAATTCTCCCAGAAAATCATTCAAGGTAATATTAATGCCATAAGAAGAGCGTATGAGGAGGTAAAGGTAGATGATTCCATATAGAGGCTGGAAAGCAATTCCGATAGGCGGGTTAATCACCACTCCGGGTAGTACCCGGGAAAACCCCACAGGCGGATGGCGCACATACCGTCCCGTATGGTCGGAAGAGAAATGCAAACACTGTATGATCTGTTTTATATACTGTCCCGATTCCTCTATCCAGGTAGCGGACGGCAAGATGACCGGCATCGATCTGGACTTCTGCAAGGGTTGTGGCATTTGCGCTAAGGAATGTCCTTTCGGCGCACTTGAGATGAAACTTGATGCCGAGTGTAAATTATAAAAATATAAGGAGTTACGATATGGGAAAAAGGATGGCATTAACTGGAAATGATGCAGGGGCTTACGCTTTCAAGCATGCCAATGCCGATGTTGCTGCAGCCTTTCCAATTACGCCTCAAACCGAATTAATGCATAAATTTGCCGAATTTGTGGCTGACGGGGATGTTGATACCGAGTTGATTCTGGTGGAATCAGAACATTCTGCGATGAGTGCCTGTGTGGGTTCTGCAGCCGGAGGAGCGCGAACATTCACGGCCACCGCAGCAAATGGATTTGCCCTGATGTGGGAGATAGTGTATATAGCCGCTTCCTGCCGGCTGCCAATCGTTATGGCGGTGGTTAACCGAGCCCTTTCCGGCCCAATCAACATTCATAACGATCATTCCGACAGCATGGGCGGCCGGGATTCCGGCTGGATCCAGCTTTACTCCGAAAATTCTCAGGAGGCCTACGACAACATCCTGCAATGCTTCCGAATTGCTGAACATCCGGATGTCCTCTTACCCGCTTTGGCCACTCTGGATGGTTTCGTACTCAGCCATACCGTCGAAGCTGTAGAGATCCTGGACGATGATGTCGCCGCCAAATTCGTAGGGAAGTACAAACCCCATTTTTCACTTCTGGATATAGACAATCCCGTTACCGTAGGGCCCCTGGACCTTCAGGATTACTATTTCGAGCACAAGCGGCAGCAGGTTGATGCGATGGAAAAGGCCTTCCCGGTGATCAAGGCTATTGGGAAGGAATTTGGCGATCTCACCGGCCGTTACTATTCATATTACGATGAATACAAGCTGGAGGATGCTGAAGCAGTAGTGATCGCTTTGGGCAGTGCCGCTGGCACCACCAAGGCGGTAGTCGATGAACTTCGGGCCGAGGGTCAGAAGGTTGGGATGATCAAGCTAAGGATGTTCCGACCCTTCCCCTATCTGGAGCTCAGAAGCTTATTGAAGAATTTTAGAGCTGTTGGGATAATGGACCGCTGCATCTCCTTTGGCGGCTACGGAGGACCCGTTTTCAACGAAACAAGATCTGCTCTTTATGGTCTTCCAAACCCCCCTGTGGTTTCCAACTTCCTTTATGGCCTGGGCGGTCGTGATATAAGCACCCATCAGATCAGGGAGATATTCGAAACAGTTCAGAAATCTGCTCAGCATGAGCCTCAAAACCTAATACACTATGTCGGTGTTAGAGAATAGGAGAACTACAATGGCTTTCAATTTAAAAGAGATATCAAAGGAACCCGAGCTGCTTGCTGGCGGTCACAGGGCCTGTGGTGGCTGTACCGGAGCT